>NZ_JBEOUR010000050.1:0-25882 GCF_040302605.1 Microbacterium sp. NPDC097977 | reverse complement strand
CGGACGCATGCAGCTCGTCGACATCACCCAGGGCCCGCTCGATCGCGCGTTCGGCGTCACCCAGCTCAAGATGGTGACCGCCGCGGCGACCACCGGGGTGCAGATCCCCGGGCTCACGCAGGCCGCCGCCGAAGCGCTGCGCGACACCCTCATCGAGGTCGCCGAGACCCGCCGGACGGGCCTGTGAGCGAGCAGCAGCCCCCCGCTCCTCCCGCACCTCCCGGCGCGGACACGGAGCGGCCGGGCGGGCGCACCACGCTCGCCGACGGTGAATGGCACCGGATGCATCCGCTCACCCCGCTGTTCAAGGGCGGGCTGGCGCTCATCATCGTCGCGGGCATCGCGTTCGCGAACCTGCGTGATCGGCTGATCGCCTGGTTCGTCGAACTCTTCACCCCGGGCGAGGAGCACTACGACTACTCCGGCGGAGACCCCGTCGACTGGGTGCTGTCGAACAACCTCGTCCTGGTCGTGCTGCTCGGCGTGCTCGTTCTGGTCGTGGTCCTCGTCGGCATCTTCTGGTTCGTGTGGCGGTTCCAGCAGTTCCGCATCACCGGCGACCACGTCGAGGTGCGCAAGGGCATCGTGTTCCGCTCGCATCGGCGCGCGCCTCTCGATCGCGTGCAGGGCGTCAACCTCACCCGGCCCTTCCCCGCACGCATCATCGGACTCGCCAAGCTCGAGGTCGTGGGGGCGGGGAACGACTCGAACGTCGAACTCGAGTACCTCGCGACAGGGCGCGCGGAGTCGGTGCGCACCGACATCCTGCGCCTGGCCTCCGGTGCCAGGGCGGCGCGCCAGGGCACCGCGGATGCCGCCGCCCGTGCCCGCGCCGGGGACGACGGGGTCGCGGGCGCACCCGCCTCCACCCGCTCCCAGCTCGTGGGCTCGATGAACGAGGGCGTCACCGGCCTCATCAGCGGCGTGGACCTCGCCGACGTCGCTCCCGAGAGCGTCGTGAAGATCCCCACGGGACGCCTGATCGGATCGCAGCTGATCTCGAGCGTGCTCTGGTTCGTGTTCTTCGGCGTCATCTTCGGGGTGGCCGTCGGCGGCGTCGCGATCGGATCCCTGATCGACGGCGATCCGATCGGCGGATTCCTCGGGCTGGGGATCACGCTCGGTATCGCGATCCCCATGGTCGTCGCGATCGTGGGTATCACCTGGGCGCAGATCTCGAAGTCGCTGCGGTACTCGATCGCCCCCACTCCCGACGGCGTGCGGATCACCTACGGGCTGCTCACGACCGTCACCGAGACGCTGCCGCCCGGGCGCATCTTCGCCGTCGAGGTCACGCAGTCGCTGCTGTGGCGGCCGTTCGGCTGGTGGACCATCAGGATCAACCGCATGAGCGGCAAGAGCGCGGCGCAGCAGTCCTCGGGCTCGGCGCAGCAGTTCAACGTGGTGCTCCCCGTCGGCAAGCGGGCAGACGTGGAGCGCGTGCTCGCGCTCATCCTGCCGGAGGCGCCGGTCTCCGACATCCCGCTGGTCTGGGAGCACGGCATCCTCGGCCCGGTGGAGGGCGACCCCTATCGCACGATGCCGCGACGCGCCTGGTGGCGCCGCCCCCTGTCATGGAAGCGGCACGGCTTCGCGCTCACCGAGTTCGGGCTGCTGCTGCGACGCGGCATCCTGTGGCGCAAGCTCGCGATCTTCCCGCTCGCCCGCCTCCAGGGGGTCTCGCTGTCGCAGGGCCCCGTCGATCGGGCGCAGCGGGTCTCCGGCGCGCAGGTGCACTCGGTGCAGGGACTCATCACCGGGTACCTGTCCGGACTCGAGCGGAGCGACGCCCTCTTCCTGCTCGACGGTGTGAGCTCGGCCGCGGTCGCCGCGGCGGCACGCGATCACACGCACCGGTGGGGTCAGTACGTGACGGACGCCGACGGTGCGCAGGTTCCGGGGTACCCCGGGCAGACCCCGGATGCGGCGGTCGATGCGCCTCCTGCTCCGCCGGTGGCTCCGGTGGGTCCGCCTGCTCCGCCGGTGGCTCCGCCTGCTCCTCCGGTGGGTCCGCCTGCTCCGCCGGCGGGTCCGCCTGCTCCTCCGGTGGGTCCGCCGGCTCCTCCTGCCGCGCCGCCTGCTCCGCCGGCTGGTCCGCCGGCTCCTCCTGCCGCGCCGCCTGCTCCGCCGGCTGGTCCGCCCGCTCCTCCGGTGGCTCCGCCTGCTCCTCCGGTGGCTCCGCCTGCTCCCGACCGTGACTGACCCGTCTCGACGCGATGGTCGGCTCGGGGTCGGGATCATTGGCGCCGGCCGCGTCGGTCCGGTGATCGGTGCGGCGCTGGCCGGAGCGGGCCATGCGATCACCGGCATCACGAGCGGCTCCGATGACGACCGTGCCTCCGCGGTTCTTCCGGACGTCCCGGTCCTCGACCCGCTCGAGGTCGTGCGCCGCAGCGAGCTGGTGGTGATCGCGGTTCCGCATGACCAGTTGCCCGACCTCATCGCCGGCATCGCCGAGGTCGGCGGGTGGCAGCTCGGGCAGCTCGTGCTGCACACCGACCCCGCCTACGGCGTGGGCGTGCTGCGTCCTGCCGCGCAGAGCGGCGCGATCCCGCTCGCGGTGCACCCCGCGATCACGTTCACGGGCTCGACGATCGACCTGCGCCAGTTGCAGGCGAGCTATGCGGCGGTCACCGCCCCGCCGGGGGTGCTCCCGATCGCGCAGGCCCTGGCCGTGGAGATGGGGTGCGAACCGATCGTGATCGACGAGGCCGATCGTCCCGCCTACGCCGACGTGATCCAGACGGTGACGGAGTTCTCGCGCTCGATCATCGCTCAGGCCACGGGCCGTCTCGGCGAGATCGGGGTCGAGAACCCCGGCGGATACCTGTCTGCGCTGGTGCAGTCGACGGTCGAGCGAGCGCTTCGCGACGCGTCGAGTCCCGAACCGCTGCTCTGAGTCAGCGTCCGCCCGAGAACCCGCCTCCGCCTCCGCCGCCCGAGAACCCGCCGCCGAAGGAGCCACCGCTCGACGAGCTCCCCGTGGTCGGAGCGGAGTACGAGGCGGCGGCGTGGGAGGTCGCGGCGAAGCCGATGAGCTGAGCCCGCAGGAACGGAGCACTCGGGTCGCCGATCCAGGTTGCGCCGCGCTGCTCGTAGGCGTACACGTGCTCGAGCACGGCGCCCCATTCGTCCTCCATGCCGAAGAGCATGGCGTAGGGGAGCAGCCGCTCGTAGACGACGATCACGTTCGCGCCGCCGTCCTGTCGCCGCTCGGCGCCCGAGTACGACTGCAGCATCTGCAGCCGATCGGCCTCCGCCACCCGGATGAACTCCTTGACGCCCATCAGATACTCGTACTGCCGTGCACCCTCGGCCGTCAGCACGACGTGCTTCGAGAAGCCGTAGAAGCTCGACAGCAGCACGAGGAAGGTCGCGAACGCGATGGCGGTGAAGGCGGGCAGCGCCGTGACACGGCCCGCGATCACACCCCAGAGGCCGAGTCCGAAGCCCGCGAGCACGAGGGCGATCGCGCACCACTGCAGGATCACGGCCACGCGACTGCGCGCCTTCGTCGTGAGCCCGCGGGACACCGCTGCCTCGACGCCGCTCCTGGACAGCGTGGTCATCCGCGCAGCGAATGCCTCGCTGGATGTCGGGAGGTCGGCGACGCCGTCGTCGGCTCCCTCGAACAGCGCGTCGAGGGCCTCGGCGTCCAGAGGATCGGGCGCGCCGCCGTCCAGGCGACGCAGGCGCGGCTGCTCGGACTCTGCGCCTTCTTCGATCCGCAGCGCCCCGCGCACCGCGAGGTGGACGATCTCGGCCGGGATCGCATCCTTCGACCCGGGCACGATGGCGGCCGCCACCAGCGGGGGGAGCGAGTCGGGCACGTCGTACTGCGCGATGACGAGCCCGCTCGAGGTGCGGCGCGATCGCTTGAACGCGGACACCGCGAACCAGCTGCCCACCGAGAGCGCCGCCGCGCCGAGACCCGCGAGCGCGGGCACGGTGTCGGTGACCGGGTCGGGTTGACGCGCAGTCGGCTGCACGGCGGTACCGGCGTCGAAGCCGATGGCGACCGTCACCCCTTCGCCGGCAGCGAGGTCGACCGCCTCGACGCTGTACTCGCCGGGCGTGGGCATCGCGAGGTCGCACTTCTCCGTCGATCCCGAGACGCCGATGTAGCAGCGCGAGGATCCCGTCAGATGCTCCGTCATCTGCGGATCGACGGTGATGTCGGCGCGGAACGCATCGATGCGCTGGGTGCTGTCGAGGGGCAGCAGGTCCCAGTAGAACTCGTCGACGCCGGAGTCGGCGGCGAGGACGACATCCCGCATCTCGTACTCGATGACGTAGGTGGTGAGGCCGCGGACGTAGTCGTCGTCTCCCGTGAGGACGTACAGCAGGCCGTCGTCCTCGTCGGTCTCGTAGGGCACCTCCGCCCCGTTCTCGTCGGTGACCGAGAGCACCCGCAGGTCGACTCCCGCGTTCTCGTAGGTCGTGAGCAGCCCGCGCACGATCCCCTTGTTCTGGTCGACGTCGGGGAAACGCGCGGTCAGCGATTCGGTGACGTGCATGCGCGCATGTCCGTCCTCATCGAGGCCGAGGTCGATCTGCGTGTCCCACGACGCGTACGAGAAGTCGTCGACGTCGGCCTCCGCTGCGGGCACAGGGGCGGAAGCGGATGCGGCCGCCGCAGGGAACAGCACTGCGGCCGCGGCGACGATCGTGGCGAGGACGGGGGCGAGTCTGTGGGCTGCCATGCTTCGAGGCTACCCAGACTTCGCCGCAGGAGCAGGGGCGCGACCTCGGTAAACTGGACCCGACTTTCCAAGGAGCCCCGAATGACTGACGCGTCTGCCGCGCCCGAGACGACCACGGTCGTCACCGAAGAAGACGTCCACGAGCAGAAGGCCGTGCGGCTCGCGAAGCGCGAGCGTCTGGTGGCGAACCGCACGGATGCCGGCGGAGGCGCCTTTCCGGTGAGCGTCCCCGTGACGCACCGGATCCCCGCGCTGCGCGCCGAGTACGGCGAGCTCGAGCCCGGTGCGGAGACCGGAGTGATCGCGGGCGTCGCCGGTCGTGTGGTCTTCAGCCGCAACACCGGAAAGCTGTGCTTCGCGACGCTGCAGGCCGGTGACGGCTCGCGCATCCAGGCGATGATCTCCCTGGCCAACGTCGGCGAGCAGTCGCTCGCGGACTGGAAGGAGTACGTCGATCTGGGCGACCACGTCTTCGTGCACGGTGAGGTCATCTCGAGCCGTCGCGGCGAACTGTCGATCATGGCCGACGACTGGGCGATCGCCGCGAAGGCGATCCTGCCCCTGCCGAACGCCTACTCCGAGCTCAGCGAAGAGGGACGGGTGCGCAGCCGCTACCTCGATCTGATCGTCCGCGAGCAGGCCCGCACGACCGTGCGCGCCCGCGCCGCCGTCAATGCGAGTCTGCGCGCGACCTTCGGCGACCACGACTACCTCGAGGTGGAGACGCCCATGCTGCAGGTGCAGCACGGCGGGGCATCCGCACGCCCGTTCGTGACGCACTCGAACGCGTTCGACACCGAGCTCTACCTGCGCATCGCACCGGAGCTCTACCTGAAGCGCGCCGTCGTCGGCGGCATCGAGCGCGTTTACGAGATCAACCGCAACTTCCGCAACGAGGGTGCCGACTCGACCCACAGCCCCGAGTTCGCGATGCTCGAGGCCTACCAGGCCTACGGCGACTACAACCAGATGGCCTCGCTCACCCAGGAGCTGGTGCAGAACGCGGCCGTCGCGGTCGCGGGGTCCACCACGGTCACGTGGGCAGACGGCACCGAGTACGACCTCGGCGGCGAGTGGGACCGCATCTCGATGTACGAGTCGCTGTCGACCGCCGCCGGACGCCCGTTCACTCCGGCCGACACCGTCGAGGATCTCGTCGCGTTCGCCGAGGCGAACGGTGTCGACCTGCCCGCGCAGGAGACCCACGGCAAGCTCATCGAAGAGCTGTGGGAGCACTTCGTGAAGGGCGATCTCGTACGCCCGACCTTCGTCATGGACTTCCCTCTGGACACCTCGCCGCTGGTGCGCGAGCACCGCTCGATCGACGGCGTGGTGGAGAAGTGGGACCTGTACATCCGTGGCTTCGAGCTCGCGACGGGGTACTCGGAGCTCGTCGACCCCGTCATCCAGCGCGAGCGCTTCGTCGAACAGGCGAAGTTGGCCGCGCGCGGTGACGTCGAGGCCATGCCCGTCGACGAGGAGTTCCTCCGCGCCCTCGAGCACGGCATGCCGCCGTCCGGGGGCATGGGCATGGGGATCGACCGTCTGCTGATGGCCATCACGGGTCTGGGCATCCGCGAGACGATCCTCTTCCCGCTCGTCAAGTAGCAGACGTCGCGCCACGGCGGAACGCCCACTCCGGCAGCACCGCGGCGGCGATCATCGTCTCGAGCAGGGCCGCCAGCCCGTATTCGGGATCGATCGCCCGGACGAGATCGAGGTAGTGCGCCGCGTGGCTGGCGCGACCCAGCGCCCACGACAGCCACGCGGCGGCCGTGAGAGGAGCGGGCCTCGACGCCCGCGGCGCCCGCGCCGCGGCGATGCGGACGAGGAAGAGCGCGCGTCTCAGACGCTCGGGGTCGGGCGTCGGCCCGCGGCCGAGGAACACATCTCCGAGATCGTCGGGCACGCTGGATCGGGCGTCGGCGAAGGACAGCTGGGCCTCGAGGGTGCGCATGCCTCCGACCGCGTCCGTGGCCCACTGCACCAGGGCCACGTCGCGGAACAGCGGACGATCGAGGCACCACAGGAGTGCCGCGATCGCGAAGGGCGGAAGGTCGTCCGGCGCGGTGATCGCCGCTTCGAAGAACGCCGGGACATCGTCGAGCAGGAGGAGTGCCGCGATCGCCTGAGGGTTCTCCTGGCCGGTCGGCCCCTGCCCCCGAGTCCGATCGAGCAGCGCGTCGATGTCGCGGAGCGCGCGTCCGACCCGTTCGGTCTCCGCGAGGTTTGTCGGGGGAAGCTCGGCGCCTGACCGCTGGTCGCCCGAGACGTCGCCCACCCCCGGCACCGCGGGGACCCGGGGATCGAGCACCCGCAGCTGCGGATCGTCGTCGAGGTAGCTCGACCACCCTCCCCGGGTCACGCAGAGGGCGTCGACGATGCGCAGGCCCGACTCGTCGGCCCGCTGGAGCACCTCGTCGACGGCGATGGCGAACGGCAGGACGAGTCCCTCGGGGGTGACGTGCACGTCGTCGTCGGTGTAGACGACGAGTGCCACGGCATCCGCAGCGCGCACCCGTGACACGAGCCCGATGGCGGCGTCGGCGTAGTCCTCGGTGCGCACGTCGTCGTGGGGGAGGTCGAGTCGCATCGCGCCGCTGGTGCGCGAGCCGTGGAAGGGGAGCAGCACGAGGCTGTCGCGGGGAGTGAAGCCGGCCAGGGACGGCACCATCTGGAGGAATTCGGCGGAGCCTGATGCGCGAAGGAGTGTGGTCATCAGGGGAGTCTCGTCGGCACGTCGTGAGCGTGGCGCGATTCCACAGGTCGCGCGGCCGGTTCCGCCACAGGCGTCGAGTGTGGAGGAGTGATCGGTCGCGTACCATGGGGTCATGGAGAACTTCTGGCTCGCCGCCGCATGGTCGATCATCCCGACCATCGGAGTGAGCGTTGTGTTCTTCTTCGTGCTCAGGGGGATTCTGAGATTCGACCGCACCGAACGCCGCGTGCACGCGCGGATCGAGGCGGAAGAGCGAGCCGCGCGCGGCCTGCCTCCGCGCTCCTGAGGGCGTCCGGACCATCGGCTACTGTGTAGCCAGAGCACCGCTGGTGCCCACTGAGGCGTATGCCGTCGAGGTGCCGACCCGTCGGGAGGACGAGGCATGACGCCGGAAACCTTGGCATGGTGGATCGCCGCCTTCCTGCTGGCGCTCGACCTGGCGATCCGCATCACGGCGATCATCGTCATCCCGAGGAACCGCCGCCCCACCGCTGCGATGGCCTGGCTGCTCGCCGTCTTCTTCATCCCGTTCGTCGGCGTCTTCCTGTTCCTGCTGATCGGGAATCCGCGTCTGCCGCGAGTGCGCCGCCGCAAGCAGGACCAGATCAACGAGTACATCGCCGACACGAGCGAGCATCTGCACTTCGGAACCCTGCGCCCCGACGCCCCGAGCTGGTTCCCGCCGCTGGTCGAGATGAACCACCGCCTCGGCGCACTGCCCATCTCGGGAGACAACGGTGCGCACCTGATCTCGGACTACCAGGAGTCGCTCGATGCGATGGCCGATGAGATCCGCAAGGCCGAGGACTACGTGCACGTCGAGTTCTACATCCTGCAGTCCGACGCGTCGACCGACAACTTCTTCCGAGCGATGGAGGAGGTCGCCGAACGCGGAGTGCATGTCCGCGTGCTGCTGGACCACTGGGCGAATCGCTGGAAACCGAAGTACCGGGCGACGATCTCGCGTCTGGACCGCATGGGTGCGCACTGGCACCTGATGCTCCCCGTGCAGCCGTTCAAGGGGCGCATGCAGCGGCCCGACCTGCGCAATCACCGCAAGCTGCTCGTCGTCGACGGCAAGGTCGCCTTCCTCGGATCGCAGAACGTCACCGACTCGACCTACAACCTCCCGAAGAACATCAAGCGCGGTCTGCACTGGGTCGACCTGATGGTCCGCATCGACGGTCCGGTCGTGCTGAGCGTCAACGCGATCTTCCTGAGCGACTGGTACAGCGAGACCGACGAGATCCTGCAGGAGATCGACATCGCGCATGCCGAGACGGGGTCGGGCGACCTCGACTGCCAGGTGGTGCCCTCCGGACCCGGCTTCGAGGTCGAGAACAATCTGCGCCTCTTCCTCGGGCTGCTGTACGCGGCCAAAGAGAAGATCATGATCGTCAGCCCGTACTTCGTGCCCGACGAGGCGCTGCTGCTGGCCGTGACCGCCGCGGTCGACCGCGGCGTGCAGGTCGAGCTCTTCGTCTCGGAGGAGGGCGACCAGGCGATGGTCTACCACGCTCAGCGCAGCTACTACGAGGTGCTGCTGAAAGCCGGGGTGCGCATCCGGATGTACCCCAAGCCCTACATTTTGCACACGAAGAGTCTGACCATCGACGACCAGGTCGCGGTCATCGGGTCGAGCAACATGGACATGCGCTCGTTCGGTCTGAACCTCGAGGTCTCGATGCTGGTGCGGGGCGAGGAGTTCGTCGCCGAGATGCGCGCGGTCGAGGACGGATACCGGTCGCTCAGCCGAGAGCTGACCCTCGACGAGTGGATGCAGCAGCCGCTGCGCTCGACCGTGCTCGACAACCTCGCCCGGCTCACCTCCGCGCTGCAGTAGCGAGATCAGGGTGCCTGCCCGAGATCGGGTCCCGAGGCTACCCTGGACGTATGGCCTTCTCCACGCGTCTCCTCGCCGCCGCCGTGTCCTCGTTCGCCGTCGCCGTGCTTCTCGCGGGCTGCGCCGTCGGACCGGTCGGCACGGTTCCGGAGTCCACCGGCGACCCGTCGAGCGGTCCGGGGCAGAACTCCGGCGACTCCGACGACCTGGAGGGGACGCTGCTCGATGACGGGCGCCTGTTCGCCGTCGTCACGAGGGGATCGTCGACGTGCGTGCCGCAGGTGGATCAGGTCGATGCAGACGGGCAGACCGTCTCGGTGACGCTGGTCGACCCGGCCGGCGACGGAGACAAGGTCTGCACCGCCGACCTGGCTCCGCGCGCGAGTATCGGAGCTCTTCCCGAGGGCGTCGACCCGACGAAGGAGATCACCCTTCAGGTCGCCTACGGGGATCTGCGTGACGACGTCGATCTCGACGGGGACCCCTCGTTCAGCGGTACGCCGGGATCGTCGACCGAGTACCTGCCAAGCGCGGGATGGGTCGACGACGGAACGCTCGTCCTGCTCACCTGGGGATCGTCTGGCTGCCCTCCGGTCGTCGAGAGCGTCGAGGTGGCGGGGTCGAGGGGCACGGCGACCTTCGTCACCGACGATCAGCAGGTCTGCACGATGGTCATGGCTCCCCGGGCGACCCTGATCGAGCTCGGCGACGACGCGGTGGACGACGACGCCTTCACCCTCACGCTGGTCGGCGGTGGCCTCGACGGGACGGTCGACGTCCGCGGCTGACACGCTGACCCGCGGCTCCGGGGCCTGCGGTATGCGTCAGAGGCCCGCGACGGGGTGGTCGGGGGGCAGTGCCAGCAGTAGCGCCCGAGGATCCACCCGGCACGTGATGCGCACGGCTGTGCCGAACTCGTCGCCGTCGAGTTCGATCGGGGTGGGGGCGGATGCCGCGGCCTCGGCCGCCACGCCGCGGAAGTAGTGCACGGAGGCGTCCCTGCCCCGGCGCTCCAGGACGCGACGTCCGGCGCGCGAGCGTCGCAGCACCGAATTGTCCCACCAGATCTTGCGCCACACCCCGAGCCAGCCGAGCACGCCCGTCGGCTGGATCACGGCGACATCGAGCACGGCATCGGTGATCGATGCGTCGGGGATCAGCGCGATCCCGGCGGGCAGGGTGCCGCAGTTCGCGAACAGGATGCTGTGCACCTTGGTCGAGTGCAGGCGCCCGTCGTCGACCTGGAACACGGCGCGGAACGGCTCGGCCGTCACCAGCGAACGCGCCGCGCCGTCGACATAGGCGATCCAGCCGACCGTCTTCTTCAGGTCGGGCCGGGTGTTGGCGATCATGTCGGCGTCCAGCCCCATGCCGGCGAGGACGACGAAGGCGTGCTCCTCGTGCGTGCCGTCCGCCCGCGTCAGACGCGCCCAGCCGATGTCGATGGCGTGGCGGAAGTCGCCGAGGGCGGCGCGGATCATCTCGTCGGGGTCGGACAGGGGGAGTCCGAGGTTGCGCGCGAGCAGGTTGCCCGTGCCGCTGGGCAGGATCGCCAGCGGCACCCCTGAGCCGGCGATGGCTTCGGAGACCGCACGCACGGTGCCGTCGCCCCCGGCGACGAGCACGACGTCGACGTCGCGCTCCAGTGCCTGCGAGGTCGCCTGCTGCCCCGCGTCGTCGACGGTCGTCGGATAGAAGGCCGGATGCTCCCATCCCGCCTCGCGGGACAGATCGCGCACCCGTGCGCGCAGATGCTTCTCGTCGACCTTGATCGGGTTGTAGACGAGTGCCGCCTGGCGTCGGCCGGTGGCGCTCGTGGTCATGGCGCTACTCTAGCCCCGGCATCCGCCCCGTCCCGCCGCGGGCCGAGGCTCGCCCGCACCATAGACTTGGTGGATGATCGACCTCGCACTCCTCCGCGACAACCCGGAGATCGTCCGCCGCTCTCAGGCCGCCCGTGGCAACGACCAGGGCACCGTCGACATCGCTCTCGAGGCCGACCGATCGCGCCGTACGGCCCTCGCCGCCTTCGAGGAGCTGCGAGCCGAGCAGAACGCGTTCGGCAAACGGGTCGCGAAGGCGCCCAAGGACGAGAAGGCGGCCCTCGTCGCCCAGGTCAAGGACCTCGCCGAGCGCGTCAAGCACGCCCAGCAGGCCGCCAACGAGGCGTCGGAGGCGGCATCCGTCGCACTCGCCCGCATCGAGAACGTCGTGATCGACGGCGTGCCCGCCGGCGGCGAAGCCGACTTCGTGGAACTGCGGACGGTGGGGGAACCCCCGGCCTTCGACTTCGAGCCCCGCGACCACCTCGAGCTCGGGGAGATCCTCGGTGCGATCGACATGGAGCGCGGCGCGAAGGTGTCGGGCGCGCGCTTCTACTTCCTCCGCGGCATCGGCGCGCGCCTCGAGATCGCCCTGATGAACCTCGCGCTCGACAAGGCGCTGCAGAACGACTTCGTGCCGCTGATCACGCCCACGCTCGTGCGGCCCGAGATCATGCAGGGCACCGGGTTCCTCGGCGAGCACGCCGACGAGGTCTATCACCTCGACAAGGACGACGACCTCTACCTCGTCGGCACCAGCGAGGTCGCGCTCGCCGGGTACCACAAGGACGAGATCCTCGACCTCGGCAAGGGAGCGCTGCGCTACGCGGGCTGGTCGACGTGCTACCGGCGCGAGGCGGGGTCGCACGGCAAGGACACCCGCGGGATCATCCGCGTGCACCAGTTCAACAAGCTCGAGATGTTCGTCTACACGACCCCCGAGGAGGCGGAGGCGGAGCACCTGCGCCTCGTCGCCCTGCAGGAGGAGATGCTGACCTCGCTCGGCCTCGCCTACCGCGTCATCGACGTCGCTGCAGGAGACCTGGGATCCAGCGCCGCGCGCAAGTACGACATCGAGGCGTGGGTGCCCACACAGGGAGCGTTCCGCGAGCTGACCTCGACCTCCAACTGCACGACCTACCAGGCGCGTCGCCTCGACATCCGCCACCGCCCCGAGGCCGTCGAGGGCGTGCAGTCCAAGACGCAGCCCGTGGCGACCCTGAACGGCACGCTCGCGACCACGCGCTGGATCGTCGCGCTGCTCGAGACGCACCAGCAGGCCGACGGATCCGTGCGGGTGCCGGAGGTGCTGCGACCGTACCTCGGCGGCCTCGAGGTGCTGGAGCCTGAGGCGTGACCGCCCCCTGGCTGGTCGGGCTCGACGTCGACGGCACCATCCTGCTGCAGGACGAGTCGATGAGCCCCGGCGTGCCCGAGGCCGTCGCCCGCCTGCGCGACGCCGGTCACGAGGTGACCATCGCGACCGGGCGCAGCTGGATGGCGACACGGAGGTGGGTCGAGCAGCTCGGCCTCACCCCGGAGTTCGTCGTCTGCTCCAACGGAGCGGTCACCATGCGTCGGGTCGGCGACGACTGGGAACGCTGGCACATCGAGACCTTCGATCCGTCGCCCGTGCTCGCGCTGCTGCGGGACCGCCTGCCCGAAGCCCGGTACATGGTCGAGCTGGGTTCGGGGCTGCGCCTGTACACCGCCCAGCTCGACGACTGGACGCTCGACGGCGGACGCCAGGTCGACTTCGAGGAGCTCGCCGCCGAGCCCGTCTCGCGCGTCGTCGTGGTGTCTCCCGGGCATGACGAGGAGGACTTCCACCGCCTCGTCTCCGACGCCGGTCTGAACGAGGTCTCGTACGCGATCGGCTGGACGGCGTGGCTCGACATCGCACCCCAGGGGGTCGACAAGGGCACCGCGCTCGAGCGGGTTCGCATCGAACTCGGCATGGACCGCGAACGGGTGCTCGTCGCCGGAGACGGCCGCAACGACATCGGGATGTTCGGCTGGGCGCGAGGGATCGGCGGACGGGCGGTGGCCATGGGGCAGGCCCCAGACGAGGTCAAGGACGCCGCGGGGGAGGTCACCGACGACGTCGAGGACGGCGGGCTGGCGACCGCACTCGACACGCTTCCAGCGACCGCCCAGGTCAGCGCGGGAGAATAGGTTCGGCTAGACTCACGGCTTGTCGGCAGATTCGTCTGTCGGGAGGGTTGTCCGAGCGGCCGATGGAGCTGGTCTTGAAAACCAGTGGGCAGAGATGTCTCGTGGGTTCGAATCCCACACCCTCCGCTGTACTGGGCACGGTGTCCCCCGCACCGCACGCTGAACCGAAAGGCCCCGAGTGAGTCCTACCGCCCGACGCCGTCGCACGATCGCGCGCCACGGTCAGCTGCACACGCCAGGACCGCTCAACCAGCTCCTCAAGTTCATCGCGATCGGCCTCGCCGTCGTCCTGGTCAGCGGCTTCGGCGTCGCGGGCTACGTGGTCTACGACCTCTCCAGCACGGTCACGGCCAACGCGGTCGAGCTCGACACGAAGAACGAGGTGCCGCCGGACATCGGTGAGTACAAGGAGGGCTTCAACCTCCTCCTGACCGGTGTCGACACCTGCGAGGAGGCGTACGCGGCCTACTTCGGCGATCGGTGCAGCGGGAAGGACTCCGGGGGCACCCTCAACGACGTGAACCTGCTCGTCCATGTCTCGCAGGAGCCCCGCCGCGTCACCGTCGTCAGCTTCCCGCGCGACCTGATGCTCGCGATCCCCGAGTGCGAGGATGTCGAGGGCAACGTCCACTCCGCGATGAGCAAGCAGCCGTTGAACGTGGCCTACACCGACGGCGGACTCAACTGCGTCGCGCAGACGATCACCAAGCTCACCGGCCAGGAGATCCAGTTCGCGGCCTCGGTGACCTTCGGCGGCGTGATCGAGATCACCAACGCGATCGGCGGCGTCGACGTGTGCCTCGCCAACCCGATCAAGGACCGCCACACGGGCCTCGACCTCCCGGCCGGCACGCGGACCATCCAGGGTCTCGAGGCGCTGCAGTTCCTGCGCACGCGACACGGCGTCGGCGACGGCAGCGACCTGGGCCGGATCGGCAATCAGCAGCAGTACATGTCGAGCCTCGCGCGCAAGCTGATCAGCAGCGAGACGCTGGGCAACGTCCCGACGATGCTCAGGCTCGCCAACACGGGAATCCGCAACCTCACGACGAGCACGTCGCTCGCCGACCCGGTGAAGATCGTGCAGATCGCTCTCGCGGTGAAGTCGGTGCCGTTCGAGGACATCGTGTTCCTGCAGTACCCGACCAACACCGACTCGGAGAACCCGAACAAGGTCGTGGCGAACCAGTCCGCGGCGGCCGAGATGTGGGACGCGATCAACGCGAACGCCCAGCTGCAGGTGACGCACCAGAACACCGAGAACGACGGCGTCATCCTCACCGACCCCGAGACGGGGACGCCGATCGAGGGCGGCACCGAGACGCCCGATCCCTCGGCCACCTCCGAGAACGTCGTGGCGCTGCCGGATTCGATCAAGGGCAACTCGGCCGCTCAGCAGACCTGCTCGAACGGCAACGTGCGCTGACCCTCCCCCGGTGGAGGTCTCGACCCGGCAGGGGTCAGGCGTCGGACCTGGGTGGGTAGAGGACGTCCATCAGGCCCTCGATGATCCCGGGCATGTCGACGTCGGGGTCGATCATCCACTGCAGCTGAAGTCCGTCGGCGACCGCCTGGATCACTCGCGCCATCGAATCCGGATCGAGCGTCCGGTGACGCTCGGGGTCCTCCTCGAAGGCGCCGGCGATGCTCTCGCGGATCCTCGCGCTGCGCTCCAGGAAGTACCGATGCGCGGGATGCTCGGGGTCGGCGGCGTCGACGGCCAGTCGGGAGAAGAGCTCGACCACCCCGGGGACCTCGGTGTTGCGGCGGATGACGTCGATGAACGCGGACTTCGCCTGATCGGGGGGAAGGGATCCCGGATCCATCCCGTCGTGCTCGTCGCGTGTGCGGAGCACGGCGGTGAAGAGCTCCTCCTTGCTGCCGAAGTAGTGCAGGAGAGCGGCGGGGGTGACGCCGACGACCTCGGCGATCTGCTTGAGAGAGGCGTTCTGATACCCGCGGCGTCCGATGACGTCGAGAGCGCTCTCGAGGATCTCCTCGCGTCTGGCGACGCCCTTCGCGTATGAACCTCGTCGTGCCATCCTCCGAGACTAATCCTGAATGACGTTTGAAATCCAATACCTACTCGCATATAGTTTTCGCAAGACACTGCTGTCTCCTGCGAAAGGAACACCATGACCGAGTCCTCGGCCTCCGACCTCACGCTCGACGAGAAGGCCTCGCTCACCAGCGGCGCCGACTTCTGGACCACGAAGGCGATAGATCGGATCGGGCTCCCGTCGATCATGATGACCGACGGTCCCCACGGGCTGCGCAAGCAGGCGGGTGGCACCGATCACCTCGGCCTCTCCAGCAGCGTGCCGGCGACCTGCTTCCCTCCCGCCGTGGGGATCGGGTCGACCTTCGATCCGCAGATCATCGAGCGGGTCGGCGCGGCCATCGGCATCGAGGCGGCGATCGAGGACGTGGCGGTCGTGCTCGGCCCCGGCATCAACATCAAGCGCTCACCGCTGTGCGGTCGCAACTTCGAGTACTTCTCCGAGGACCCCCTCGTCTCCGGCATCCTCGGGGCCGCCTCGGTGCGCGGCGTGCAGTCGCAGGGCGTCGGCACCTCGCTCAAGCACTTCGCCGCCAACAACCAGGAGTTCGATCGCATGCGCGCGAGCTCCGACATCGATCCGCGTCCGCTGCACGAGATCTACCTCCGCGGGTTCGAGCGGGTCGTCACGGAGGCGCAGCCGTGGACGGTCATGTGCTCCTACAACCGGATCAACGGCGTGTACGCCTCGGAGGACCCGTGGCTGCTCACCCGCGTCCTGCGCGATGACTGGGGCTTCGACGGTCTCGTCGTCTCCGACTGGGGCGCGGTCAACGATCGCGTCGCGGGCGTTGCCGCAGGGCTCGATCTCGAGATGCCGTCCTCCGGAGGTCGCACCGACGCGCAGCTCGTCGCGGCCGTCCGCGCAGGTGAGCTGTCGGAGAGCGTGCTCCACACCGCGGCGGATCGCGCGATCGACCTGGTGCGCAAGGCCGCGCAGCGACCCTCGGTCTCGGGACCGCTCGACGTCGAGGCGCACCACGAGCTCGCGCGAGAGGCTGCCGGGCGGTCGATCGTGCTGTTGAAGAACGACGACGACCTGCTGCCGCTCGACCCGAGCACGCGCATCGCCGTGATCGGCGCCTTCGCCACGGAGCCGCGGTTCCAGGGCGCAGGGTCGTCGCTGATCAACCCGACCAGGGTCGACAGGGCGCTCGACGAGCTGCGTGCCGTCGCGGGCGACACCGTGTCGTATGCGGCGGGCTTCGGCGTCGAGGGCGGGGTGATCGCGGCATCCGGTCGCACCGTCGAGGACCTGCGCGATGAGGCGGTGGCCGCCGCCTCGGCCGCCGACGTCGCCGTCGTCTTCCTCGGAGTCCCGGCCGCCGAGGAGTCCGAGGGCTTCGACCGCGAGCACATCGACCTTCCGGCCGCGCAGCTCGCGGTGCTGGATGCCGTGATCGAGGCGAACCCGGCGACCGTCGTCGTCCTCTCCAACGGCGGTGTGGTCGCGCTGCCGTTCGCCGACCGCGTTCCGGCGATCCTCGAGACCTGGCTGCTGGGACAGGCCGGTGGCGGCGCGGTCGCCGACGTGCTGTTCGGCACGGTGAACCCGTCGGGCAAGCTCACCGAGACGGTGCCGGTGCGGCTCGAGGACAACCCGTCATTCGGCAACTTCCCCGGCGAGTTCGGCCATGTCCGCTACGGCGAGGGCGTGCTCGTCGGCTACCGCTGGTACGACGCGAAGGGGCTCGACGTCACCTTCCCGTTCGGCCACGGGCTCTCGTACACGACGTTCTCGTACGGCGACGCCGAGGTCTCGACGACCTCCGACGGCGACCTCGTGGTCACGGTCGACGTCACGAACACCGGATCCCGCGACGGGCGCGAGATCGTCCAGGTCTACGTCGCTCCCGTGGCGTCCGCCGTGCAGCGGGCTCCTCGCGAGCTCAAGGCGTTCTCGTCCGTCGCGATCGCGGCAGGGCAGACCGCGGCCGTCGAGCTCGTCGTCCCTCGTGCGGACCTGGCGTACTGGGACGTCCGCGTCGACCGCTGGATCGTGGAGCCCGGCACGTATCGCATCGAGGTCGCCGCATCGAGCCGTGACATCCGTTCGTCCACGACCGTCGAGGTCGAGGGCGACGTCGTCGTGCTGCCGCTGACGATGGCCTCGTCGATCGGTGACGTCGTCGCGCACCCGGTGGCCGGGCCGATCGTGATGGGGGCGCTCGGAGGCCTGATGGGCGGGTTGAGCGGCGCGGACTCCTCGGCGGCATCGATGATGCCGAACGACGAGGCGATGGAGAAGATGATGGCGTCGTTCCCGATCGGACGCCTGATCGGGTTCCCCGGGGTCGACGTCACCTACGAGCAGATCGAGCAGCTGCTCGACGGGGCGAACGCGCAGGTCGCCTCGCAGGCCTGACCCTCGGCCCCGCCACAGGACGCCCCTCTCCATCCTCGGACGGAGAGGGGCGTCGTCACGCGGACGGCCCGGACGGCTCGGTCGGGTCGGCGCCGAGCAGCGGCGCGAAGCGGAGGCCCAGGCCCGGGTGGGCGTTCTCGGTGAGATATCCGTCGGCGATGCGCACCGGCGAGGAGTCGACGAGGGCGCCGAGGGCGGCGAACCCGGCATCCTCGACATCTTCGACCCACAGCTCGGCTCCCGTGTCGGGCAGGGTCAGGGCGAGTTGTCCGGAGAGCTCGGGCAGCAGATGCGGATGCAGGGTCGCCCCGTGCGACGCCGCCAGCTCGGCGATGCGCAGGAACGGGGTGATGCCGCCGACGCGCACGATGTTGGGCTGCACGATCTGTGCCGCGCCGGCTCGGAGGAAGTCGTCGACGCGGTGCAGCGTGTGCAGGTTCTCGCCGACGGCGAGCGGCACGTCGATGCGCCGTGCGAGCTCGGTGTGACCGGCGAGGTCGTCGGCGCGCAGCGGTTCTTCGACCCAGGTGAGGTCGTGGCGCGACAGCGCCTCGATGGCGGTCGTCGCTGCGGTCAGATCCCATCGCTGGTTCGCATCGATCATCAGCGCACGGTCAGGACCGAGCACCTCGCGCACCGCGGCGACGCGCTCGAGGTCTTCGGCGAGGTCCGGTCTGCCGACCTTGATCTTGACGGCATCGAAGCCGGCATCGACCCATCGCTGCACCTGGGCGAGCAGTTCGTCGAGCGGATAGTGCAGGTTCACCCCGGAGCCGTAGGCGCGCACGCGTTCGCGGCGTCGGCCGATCAGTCCGGACACCGTGGTGCCTGCCGACCGCGCCTCGGCATCCCACAGCGCGAGATCGAGCCCTGCCAGCGCGATCGTCGTGACGCCTCCGCCGCCGGCCTCGTGCAGATGTTCCCACAGGTCCTGCCAGGCCTCGCCCGGAACCGCCGATCGACCGACGGACGCGGGGGCGATGTCGCGTTCGAGCAGCGCCTGCACGGCGGACGCCCCGATCTGGGGAGTCCACGCGAACCCCCACCCCTCCGCGCCGTCCGAGCGGACGACGTGGGTGGCGACGATGCCGACGGAGGTGACCTCCTCGCCCCACGGGCGCGTCAACGGCACTCGCTGCAGACGCGTCTTCAGACTCCGGATCGTGGTCACAGCAGCGCGCGTCCCGCCGCAAGGATCTCGGCGAGGCGCGCCTCCTGGGCAGGCGTCGGGTCGACGAGCGGTGCGCGCACCGACCCGACCGCGAGGCCGGAGAGCCGCAGCCCGGCCTTGATCAGCGAGACTCCGAAGCCGGGGGTCTCGTCGCGCAGCTCGACGAGAGGTCGATAGAAGCCGTCGAGCAGGGCGAGGCGCCGGGCCTCGTCTCCCTCGGCGTACGCGCGGTGGTAGGCGTTCGCTACGTCGGGCGCCATGGCGAAGGCGGCTGACGAATAGAGGGGAACGCCGATACCGCGATACGCGCCCTGCGTGAGCTCGGCCGTGAGCAGCCCGTTGAAGAAGGCGAAGTCCGACCGGCCCTCCTCGGCGACGGCGCGGACGATCAGCTGCATCGTGCCGATGTCGCCGGTGCCGTCCTTGAAACCCACAACCTTCGGGTTCGCGACGAGTCGGCGCACTGTCTCGACCGAGTACTGCGCGCTCCCGCGGTGGTAGATGATCACGGGCAGGCTCGCTGCCTCGACGATCTGCTCGACGTAGGCGGTGAGTCCCACCTGGGTGCCGCCGACGAGATAGGGCGGCAGCACGAGGAGTCCGTCGGCACCGGCATCCGCTGCCGCCGTCGCCACCTCGATCGCGTGGCCGAGCGGGCCACCGGCACCGGCGATCACCGGCACACGTCCGGCCACAGCGATGACCGCCGTGCGCGTGACTGCGGCCGCCTCGCTCGCCGACAGGGCGTGGAACTCGCCGGTGCCGCACGCGGGGAACACCCCGCCGGCTCCGGCCTCGATGCCGGTCGCGACGTGGGCGGCGAGCAGCTCGTGGTCGATCGTGCCGTCAGCGGTGAACGGGGTCACCGGGAAGAAGAGGATTCCATCGAAGTCCATGTCGCGCCTTTCAGGAGACGGATGCGGTGGCGGATGCGGTCGAGGAGGCGAGCTCGGTGCGCCAGCTGCGGGTCGGGTGCCAGCCGAGCAGGCGAGCGGCCTTGGCGGACGAGAAGGCGGGGGCGCTGCCGGTCAGGGCCGCGGCCGCGTGCGCGGTGCCGGGGTGGAACCGCGGCAGAAGCTCGCTCAGGGGGCGGCGGGCGAGCGCGTCGTCGGCGCCGACGAAGAAGACCTCGCCGTTCGGGATGTCGTCGAGGGCGGCGAGCAGCGTGTGGGCGAAGCCTGCCACGTCTCGGGCGTCGACGTAGTTGAACAGGGCGGGAGCCGACAGTGCCGGGTCGTTCAGTCGATCGAGCACGGTGTGGCCCTGCTGCGTCGGAGCGCCGGCCCACTCTTCCGGGGCGATCACGTAGCAGGGGCGGAACGAGGCGAAGCGCACGTCATCGCCGGTCTGACGCCGCAGCATGTCGACGGTCTGCTCGATCAGCAGCTTCGACAGGGCGTAGGCGTTCCAGGGCTCCGCGGGCGAAGCCTCATCGAGAGGAAGTCGCTCCGGCGTCCATCCGCGTGGAGCGCCGTAGCCGATCACGGTCGGGCTGGACGCAGCGACCACCCGGTGGATGCCGGCGCGCACCGCTCCGCCGAGCACCGACTGCGCGAGAGTGCCGTTGGTGCGCAGAATGACGTCTTCCGGGGCACTGAACGGCACCGCGATCGCTGCCAGGTGGATGAGAGCGTCGGCCTTCGTCCCGGCGAGTGCCGAGGCCGTGGCGTCGGCATCCGTGAGATCGAGCGAGAACTGGGTGATCCCGGGGCGATCGAGGCCGTCCGTCGGCTGGCGGTCGATCGAGACGATCTCGTGCCCGGCATCGGCGAGGCCCGTCACGAGCGTGCGCCCGAGTCGGCCGGATCCGCCGGTGACGACGATCCTCATCGACGTGCCAGCAGGGCGATCCCCAGCTCGTCGACCTTCACCGGCAGCCCCGTCTCGAGTGAGCGGTTGCCGGCGATGCCGACGGCGATCGAGCGGATGCCGTCCGACCAGTCGGCCGGACGCGCGAGCGGGTCGTCGCCCGGCCCCGCGAAGACGTCCGACAGCAGCAGCTCGTCGCCGCCGCCGTGTCCGCCGTCGCTGCCGTGGATCGGCACCTCGTAGGCCTCTTCCCAGTGTCGCTGGACGAGCAGCCGTTCGCCCTCGGGTCGCACCGCGGTCGTGCCGTCGGCGCCGGCGAGACTCGGGTCGATGTGCGGGTGCAGCCCTTCGCCGGCGAGCACGGCGCCGCGCTCGATCACCTCGAGCTCGGCGCGCCCGAGCGTGCCGTTGACGGCGACGCGGTACCCCTCCCAGGGGGAGTGGGCATTGAGCGAGTACGACATCGTCGCGCCAGACGCGTAGTCCACCACGAGGGCGAGATTGTCCTCGATCGTGATCCCCTCGCTGAAGACGTCGAGATCGCGCCGATACCCGTCGTGCTCCTCCGCGTCGAGGTACAGGGCGGTCAGCGTCTCATCGGTGCGCAGGTCGAGCTCGAAGAGGTCCCCGTCGTCGTGGGTGCCGCGGGCCGGACGCGCGCCGAGCCCCCGTGCCGTCGCATTGTCGGCGCCGTAGAAGCGCAGCCCGCCCGACGCGAAGACGCGGGTGGGCTGCGAGCGGATCCACCAGTTGACGAGGTCGAAGTGGTGACTCGACTTGTGCACGAGAAGACCGCCCGAGTTCTTCTTCTCGCGGTGCCAGCGGCGGAAGTAGTCCGCGCCGTGATTGGTGTCGAGCATCCACGAGAAGTCCACCGACGTGACCTCCCCGATCGTGCCGTCCTGGATCACCTGGCGCAGCGCGCTGTTGCGCGGCGAGTATCGGTAGTTGAACGTGAGCACGACCTGGCGACCGGTGCGTGCGACCGCGTCCTCGATGCGGGCCGCGCTCGCCGCGTCGATCGTGAGCGGCTTCTCGACGACGACGTCGGCGCCGGCCTCGAGCGCTCGGACGATCAGCTCGGCGTGCAGATCGTCGCGCGCGCAGATGATCACCCGGTCGACGTGCTCGTCGCGGATCACACTCTCGAGCTCCTCCGGAGCGGCGAGCCGAGGGGCGGGTGCGCCCTCGTCGGCGACCCAGGCGGCGTGGTAGGCGGCGCGGACCGGGTTCGGCTCGACGATCGCGACGAGCTCGGCGCGCTCGCTGTGCGCACCGAGGATCGCTCCGACGTACATCTGCGCGCGGACTCCGGCGCCGGCGAGCGCGTAGCGGGTCTTCGTCATGGTGATCCTCTTCGATCCAACGGCCAGGAAACGTTTTCTCGACGATATCACAGGGCGGATGCCCCGTCGGAGGCTGCGTCGGTCAGAGAGCCGACGGCGGGGCCGTGCTGCCGCGCGCGATGAGCGTCGGAGTCATCGTGTGCGTCGACCTCGGCGTGCCCCCGGTGAGCTGCGCGTGCATCGCGGCCCACGCGGCCGCGCCGATCTCCACGGCGGGAACCGCGGCGGTCGTCAGGGGCGGTGACGTGTAGGCCGCGAACGGGATGTCATCGAACCCGGTGATCGACAGCGCGCCGGGCACGTCGATCCGTCGCACGGTCAATGCCGAGAGCAGGCCCATCGCGACGAGGTCGTTGTAGGCGATCACGGCCGTCGCCCCGCTCGCGAGAACCCGATCGGCGGCCGCGGTGCCGCTGTCGAAGTCGACACCGGCGGCGATCTCCTCGACCTCCAGGCCCGCCGTTCTCGAGATCGCTGCGGCGATCGCCTCCTGTCGAGCGCGATGGGTCACGCTGCGGGTGGCGCCGGCGAGGTACACGAGGCGACGGTGACCGAGCGAGGTCAGGTGGTCGACGATGTCGCGCATGCCCACGCCGTAGTCCGCACCGACCGTCGGGGCCGCCTCCTGCGGTCCGCGGTTGATCACGACAGCGGGGGAGAGCGAGGGAAGCAGTCGTGCCAGGTCCTGTTCCGCCATGCGGGGGGCGCAGAGGATGACGCCGTCGGTGCGCAGCCGCGTGGTCCGCGCGAGGGCGTGCTCCTCGTCGAGGTCCTCGCGGGAGTCGGCCACGAGCACGTGGTACCCGTCGGCCGTCGCGGCGCGACTGAGCCCGCGCAGGATCGCCTGGAACGTCGGGTTCTCGAGGTCGGGGATCACGACGGCGACGGTCTGGGTGCGACCGAGCACCAGGCTGCGCGCCACCGGATTGGCCGTGTAACCGAGTTCGGCGGCGGCGGCCTGGACGCGCTCCGCGAGAGCGGGGTCGACGGTCGGATTGCCGTTCATCGCCCGTGACACGGTCGACAGTGAGACCCCGGCGAGTCTCGCGACGTCGGTGATGCCGGCGCGTGACGATTCGCGTGCCATCGGCATCCCTTCGCTCCGCCTCGTTCCGCGATCGGTCGCGGCTGTCGTCATACTACGAGAAAACGTTCTACAGGAGGAGTCGCATGGTCGGAGCATCCGAAGACCGCATCGAGAAGCAGGATCGTGTCGCCCGCGTGCGGCGGGAGTTCGACGGGGCGCCGCTCGTGCTCACCTCCCACGAGTCCGTGTCGTGGTACCTCGAGGGTGTGCGCACGCACGTCTCGCTCGCGGGTCCGCCGGTCGTCGCTGTGCGTGCGGAGGAGAGCGGAGACGTGCTCTACATCGCCGACAACGAGGCCGACCGGATGATCGCCGAGGAGCTGCTGCCCGAGGACGCCGCGCGGATCGTACGGGTGCCGTGGTGGATCTCGCCGGCGGTCGCCGCCGCCGAGGATGCCGGGGCATCGGAGTCTCAGGTCGCGCGTCAGCTGCGTGCGGCGAGGGCTCGGATGCTGCCGGCAGAGCGGGCGAGATATCGGTCGCTCGGGACGGAGACGGCCGAGACGCTGACCGATGTGCTCGGTCGGGTCGGGCCCGAGCAGACCGAGCGCGCCGCCGCAGCCGTCGCTGCCGCCGAGCTCATCGCGCGGGGCATCGATCCGCTCGTCGTGCTCGTCTCGGGATCCGCGCGGGTGGGGTATCGGCATCCGCTTCCGACCGCCGGCCTGCTCGGCGATCGCGCGATGATCGTGGTGTGCGGTCGCCGGGACGGGCTGATCGCGAATGCCACGCGATGGGTCGGCGCGTCCGTCGACGAGGAGCCGATCCTCGGGGTCGAACGTGCGTTCCTCGATGCCTCGGTTCCCGGCGCTCGTCTCGATGGCGCCTTCGAGTCGGGGACCGCGGCGTACGCACGCTTCGGTTTCGACGCCGACGAATGGCACCGCCATCATCAGGGAGGACCGACCGGATATGCCGGACGCGACCCGCGTGCCACGGCATCCACGACCGATCTGCTGGTCGAGAATCAGGCGTTCGCGTGGAACCCGACCGCGCCGGGGGTCAAGGTCGAGGACACCATGCTGCGCACCGCGACGGGCTGGGACGTGCTGACGTTCGACGAGCGCTGGCCGTCGGTCGACTACGAGGGGCTGCGGCGGCCGGTCGCCCGGGCGTACGGGGCCTGACCGGCAGGGACGGATGGCTGAAGAGAGTACGGATGGCTGCCGAGAACGGGTGGTCTCGGCAGCCATGCGGGGAACGGTCAGCCATCCGGCCGGCGCGCACAGGCAGTGCGGATCAGCGCGGGTCGAAGCGCTCCGGTTCGTGTGTGGCGGCGACCGAGGAGCGCAGCTCCTCGAGAGAGGCAGGCGCCGCGCCGAGGGCGCGCGCCTGCACGAGGACGTTGCCGAGGGCCGTCGCCTCGACAGGGCCGGCCAGCACCGGAAGACCGGTGCGATCGGCCGTCGCCTGGCACAGCAGGCGGTTCAACGAACCGCCACCGACCAGATGGATGCTGTCGAGCTCGCGCCCTGACAGATCGGATGCCGTCTGCACGGCGTCCGCGAATGCCGTCGCGATCGACTCGACGATCGCCCGGGCGAAGGCCGGGCGGGTCGAAGGGGACGCAGAGCCGAGAAGCGCCGCGATGCGTGCGGGCATATCTCCCGGTGCGCTGAGCGTGGGGTCATTCGCGTCGAACAGCGGTACGTGGCCCGTGACCGCGGAGGCCTCGGCCAGCAGCTCGGGCAGGTCGATCGACGATCCGTCCTCCGCCTCCCAGGCGCGCACCGTCTCGCTCAGCAGCCAGAGCCCCGTCACGTTGTGCAGGAACCGGTAGCGGCCGTCGACGCCGAGCTCGTGTGTGAAGTTCGCCGCGCGCGCAGCATCCGTCAGCACCGGTTCCGTCAGCTCGATGCCGACCAGACCCCAGGTGCCGCACGAGATGTACGGGGAGTGCGGCGTCGACAGGGGAGTGGCGGCCACAGCGGATGCCGTGTCGTGCGAGCCGACCGCGATCACGGGCAGGTCCTTGCCGATGCGCTCAGCGAGGTCCGCACGGAGGGTGCCGATCGTCTCGCCCGGATCGACGAGCGTCGGCAGGATGCTCGACGGGATGCCGAGCCGGCCGGCCAGCTCGCTGTCCCACTCGCCCGATTCGACGCCGAGCAGTCCGGTGGTCGACGCGTTCGTGCGTTCGGCGACAGCCGTTCCGGTGAGCAGGAACGCGATGAGGTCGGGGATCAGCAGGGTGGTGTCGGCGTCGGCGATGCGCGCGTCGACGCGGTACTGGTACAGCGTGTTGAACGGCAGGAACTGCAGTCCGTTCCGCTGGTACAGCTCGGCGAACGGCGCCTCGGCGTGCACCTCGGCGACCCCCCGCACGGTGCGATCGTCGCGATAGTGGAAGGGCTCGGCGAGCAGCTCGCCGTCTTTCAGAAGGCCGTAGTCGACGGCCCAGGAGTCGATCCCGATGCTCTCGATGCCCGGCTCTCGGCGCACAGCCTCGGCGAGCCCTGAGACGACGTGCTCGTACAGAGCGCCGAAGTCCCAGTGCAGGCCGTCCTCGCGCTCGACGGGCCCGTTCGGGAACCGCGAGACGAGTTCCAGATCGAGCCGGCCGTCGCCGATCCGCCCGATCATGACGCGACCGCTGGTCGCCCCGAGGTCGACCGCGGCGACAGCGGTGACGGTCATCGGGTGCGCCCTTCGACGTGTCGCTGCGCTCCGGTTCCTGAGCGAGCGGAGCGAGACGAAGGGCGCTCCCCGCGACGGGCGCGAGATCGTCCAGGTCTACGTCGCTCCCGTGGCGTCCGCCGTGCAGCGGGCTCCTCGCGAGCTC
>NZ_JBEOUR010000049.1:0-26316 GCF_040302605.1 Microbacterium sp. NPDC097977 | reverse complement strand
TCGTCTTCGACGGCGACCAGGTCGCGATCGACGAGGGGGCAGACGGATCCACCGCTCCCGAAGTGACCACCTACGAGTCGCTCTGCGGGGCCTGCTACCTCCAGGAGTCCGGCGGGCGTCTGGGCTGAGCCCGCCCGCGTCCCTCGTTCACGATTCCGCATGAACGGTGGCTGAGCCGTGCCCATCGGCCGGTTTCGGCCGCGAGTGCGACGACCGTGCTGAGTCGTGAACCGTGATTGCGTGGTCTGACCACACGCGCTAGTGTGGTCAGACCACACTGAGCGCGCCGACGAACGGCGCCACGGACGCGAACGATGAGGAGAGCGGATGCCGGAGCAGCCCGCCCGCGCCTGGCGCCTCGTGCTCGAACACGTGGAGCGCGACCTGCTCGACGGCCGTCTCGGGCCCGGCGACCGGCTCGCGTCCGAGCGCGATCTCTCCGCCGACCTCGGTGTCGGCCGCTCCAGCGTGCGCGAAGCCCTGCGCGTGCTCGAGGTCATGGGCCTCATCCGCACCTCGACCGGCTCCGGCCCGCAGGCGGGAGCCATCGTCATCGCGACCCCGACGGGTGGCATGTCCACGCTGCTGCGCCTCCAGGTCGCCGCTCAAGGGTTCCCTCTCGCCGACGTCGTGCAGACCCGTCTGGTGCTCGAGGGCGCCGTCGCCGCCGCACTCGCCGCGCAGGACGCTCCCGACCTCGACACCGCGCATCGCATGCTCGACGCGATGGATGCCGAAGACCTGACCCCCGCCGAGTTCCTGGCGCTCGATGCGCAGCTGCATCTCGCCCTCGCGGAGTCGAGCGGCAACACCGTCGTCGCCGCGATGATGGCGGGGCTGCGCACCGCGATCGAGTCGTACGTCCAGCAGGGGGCGGCAGCCATCGTCGACTGGGAGGCGATGGCGACCGTGCTCCGTGCCGAGCATCGCGCGATCATCGCGGCCATCACCGAGGGCGACGCGGCCGCCGCACAGTCGACGGTGCGCGCGCATATCACCGGCTACTACACCGCAGCGGGCCTCACCCGCACCACCCGCACCACCGACTGAGAGAAGACGACATGGTCCAGCGCCAGGTTCCCAATCCCGCGGAGCTCCTCGAGCTGATGAAGTTCAAGAAGCCCGAGTTCAACGGCAAGAAGCGCCGACTGGACTCCGCTCTGACGATCGACGACCTGCGGACCATCGCGAAGCGGCGCACCCCGAAGGCCGCGTTCGACTACACCGACGGTGCGGCCGAGGGCGAGCTCTCGCTCACGCGCGCGCGTCAGGCCTTCCAGGATGTCGAGTTCCACCCGGGCATCCTCCGCCCGGCGCCGACCGTCGACACGAGCGTCGAGATCCTCGGCGGCCCGTCGGCGCTGCCGTTCGGCATCGCCCCCACCGGTTTCACGCGCCTCATGCAGACCGAGGGCGAGATCGCCGGGGCCGGTGCGGCCGCTGCGGCCGGCATCCCGTTCACGCTGTCGACGCTGGGCACGACGTCGATCGAGGGGGTCAAAGAGGCCAACCCCCACGGACGCAACTGGTTCCAGCTGTACGTCATGCGCGACAGGGAGATCTCGTACGAGCTCGCCCGTCGGGCGGCGGCCGCGGGGTTCGACACGCTGCAGTTCACGGTCGACACCCCCGTCGCCGGTGCGCGGCTGCGCGACAAGCGCAACGGCTTCAGCATCCCGCCGCAGCTGACTCTCGGGACGATCGTGAACGCGATCCCGCGGCCGTGGTGGTGGTACGACTTCCTCACGACGCCCAAGCTCCAGTTCGCGTCGCTGAGCACCACCGGCGGCACCGTCGGCGAGCTGCTCGATGCCGCGATGGATCCGACGATCAGTTACGACGACCTCGCCGTGATCCGGGACATCTGGCCCGGCAAGATCGTCATCAAGGGCGTGCAGAACGTCGAGGACTCGGTACGGCTGCGCGACGAGGGCGTCGACGGGATCGTGCTCTCCAACCATGGAGGGCGCCAGCTCGACCGTGCGCCCATCCCGTTCCATCTGCTGCCCGAGGTCCGCAGGGCCGTCGGCGACGAGTTCACGGTCATGGTCGACACCGGCATCATGAACGGCGCCGACATCGTCGCCGCCGTCGCGCTCGGCGCGGACTTCACCCTCATCGGCCGGGCGTACCTCTACGGGCTGATGGCAGGGGGTCGCGCCGGCGTCGACCGGACGATCCAGATCCTGCGTACCGAGATCGAGCGCACCATGCGCCTGCTCGGCGTCGCCTCCCTCGCCGAGCTCGAGCCCGCGCACGTCACCCAGCTCACGCGCCTCGTGCCGGTCAGCCGCGCCGCGGCCGCCGTCGAGGTGCGCTGACGCCCGAAGGCCGCGCACCGGATGCCGTGCTCACGACGACACGTCGGAGCACGGCATCCGCGTCTCAGAGGGTCGTGAGCAGCTCGTCGAGCCTGTCGGCCGTGTCTTCCCAGCCGTGCACGGCGACCGAGGGCACGCCGATCGCGAGCACCGGGTAGTCGTTGCCGCCCTCATCGAGGCGGTCCCCGTAGAACAGCATCGAGGCGAGCGGGATGCTGGTGTGCGCAGCGAGCTGCCGCATTCCGAAGGCCTTGTCGATACCGGCCAGGGTGACGTCGATCGACGTCGAGCCTCCCGAGCGCACTTCGAGCTCCGGCAGACGCCCGGCGACGGCATCGCGCAGCGCGGCACGTTTCGCTCCCGACGGATCCCAGTCGCGCTTCGCCTCGTGCGGGGCCTTCTGGCCGAGTGCGGAGAACGTGATCTGCGAGCCCCGGTCCTCGAGGATCTCGCCCCACGGCTCGGCTTCCCAGAGCCCGAGCCGCTCGGCCTCCTCGCGCAGCGCGGCGAGGGCGGCGGACTTCTGCTCCGCGCTCAGATCGTGCGCGTAGACGGGGGAGAAGTCCGTACCGTCGAAGCGCAGATACCGGGTGCCGCAGGTCGGCAGCAGGTGCAGCCGATCCGCTGCCACCGGGTCCAGAGCGCCGAGCCGGGCGATGATCTGAGAGCGGAACTGCGCCTCGTTGCCGCCCGAGATGACGGCGACCTCGACCTTCTCGAGCAGGGCACGAAGCAGGGCGGCGATGCGCGGATCGATCGGTCCCTTGGACGGGGCGAGGGTGTCGTCGAGATCGAAGGCCACGAGAGCAGGCGAAGTCATGATGCTTCCAGACTAAAGGGCGAGACGGGGGTTCTGTCGCCGGGGCGGGACGCGGCGGGTTCCGCGCTCCGGATACACGGAAGGCCGCCCCTGAGGGCGGCCTTCCGGTGTTGATGGTCGGGGTGACAGGATTTGAACCTGCGACCTCTTCGTCCCGAACGAAGCGCGCTACCAAGCTGCGCCACACCCCGTTTTGCAACCCTCCGAGTCTACAGCGAAATGCCCGCTGCGCCGAATCGAGGGATCAGACCGTGGCTCTCGCGATCGAGAGCAGAAGCGCCGTCACGCCGAGCAGTGCATTTGCGCACAGCACGATCGTCCGTGTGGATCGGTTCGGGGTCGTCATCGCCAGCGCGGACAGAGTGGCGGGCCACACGCTGACCGTTGCGCAGATCAGCGCGGCGGCGAAGCCGCCCACAGAGGTCAGCAGCTCGATTCTCCCGCCGCTCGTCCCGAGGGTGAACGACCATCCGACGAACGCAATCCACGAGATCGAGAGCACAGACATCGAGACGGCGAGAGCGAACACGGCCCCGCGCGGCACGAGGCGCGAGAACACGGGCACTGCGCCCACGACAGGCAGGAGAAGGCTCAGCGCGAACACCGCGGCGAGGGGGAGTGGCGCATCGGGGTGCACCCCCACGGGCGACGTCGTCCACGCCAACACCGGCGTGATGAGCGCGAGACTGATGATGACCGGGATGCCGACGTACGCCGCTCCGAGAACAGCCCGCACGCTCCGGCCGGCGGTCGCACTCGTGGTCATGAGACTTCACCTTCTCGCAGGGGTGAACGCATCGTTCACATTCGGTCGAGCAATGCCGAGGCGAACGCGCGCCCGACCGCAGCTGCTTCCGCAATTGGCCTCATGCGCGTCACCTCGCATGAGCGGTCTCAGTCGCGACGAGCGGTGAGGGTCAGCAGCGTCGCCTCGGGGCGGCAGGCGAAGCGCACGGGCGCGTAGATCGAATGGCCGCAGCCGGCGCTGACGTTGAGGGGCACCGTGCGCCCGCCCTGCGTCCAGGTGCTCAGCCCCTTGGCCTGCTTCAGCGGGATGTCGCAGTTCGCCACGAGGGCCCCGATGCCGGGCAGGCACACCTGTCCGCCGTGCGTGTGGCCGCCGAAGATCGCGTCGGCGCCCAGCTCGATGAAGCGGTTCATCACGCGCTGATAGGGCGCATGGGTCACGCCGAGCACCGACGTGCCGTCGTCTCGCGGTCCCAGGTCGGCGATCGCGGCAGGGAGATCCTCGAGCCGGTCCCACTGGCGGTGCGCGTCGCTCACTCCGAAGAAGTCGATCCTGTCACCGGCGACGGTGAGCCGCGCGGCCGTGTTGTTGAGATCCGTCCAGCCCAGGTCATCCGTGAAGTATGCGTCCATGGCGTCCGTGTCGAGGAACGTCGGTTCGTGATGGCGCTGGGAGGGGCCCGCGAAGTAGCGGATCGGGTTGCGCGGCGACGGGCCGTTGACGTCGTTCGACCCGTGCACGAACACGCCGGGGATGCCGGCGAAGGGATCGAACGCGCGGCGGATGCCCTCGAGGCCGTCCCGGTGACCGAGGTTGTCGCCGGTGTTGATGACGAGATCGGGCTCCAGCTGCGCGAGCGACGCCAGCCAGTCCTGTTTGCGATGCTGCCACGGCGCCATGTGCGCATCCGAGATGTGCAGCACGCGCAGCGGGGCCGAGCCGGGCGCCAGAGCGGATGCCGTCGCCTCCCGCACCGTGAACAGGTAGCGCTCGATCCCGATGCCCCATACGGCGGCCGCAGCACCAGCGGCCCCCACCGCGCCGAGCGCGATGAGGGCCGGGTGTGCCGTGCGACGAGGGGTCACCGGCAGGTGACCGAGATCGCCGTGGACCTGTTGGCCGAGGTGTTCGCCGCGGGATCGGTGCTCGAGACCACGGAGTTCGGGGGATTGCAGGAACTGTCGAACGAGATCGACGAGAACCCTGCGCCGAAGAGCGCGCTCTGCGCGGCGGACTTCGACTGCCCGGTGATGTCGGGCACAGTGACGCCCTGTCCGTTGCTCGGAGAGATCGTGATCGTCGCACCGCTCGGCGCCTGACCGGACGGGTCCTGGGCGACGACGACATCACCGGCGGGACCGTCGACGGGCTCACCGACGGCGACCGAGAATCCGGCGGCCTCGATGATCGACGTCGCCTCGCCCACGGACTTGCCGACGACGTTGGGCACGTCGGTCAGCACCTGGCGGACCAGCTTGTCGTCGGGGCGCGGGAAGGGGTCGGCGGGGTAGACGGCGTCGGCCGCACCCTGGATCGCTCTGGCGAGGCCGTAGCGGATGTCGCCGAGCCGTGTGCCCTCGCCGTTGCGGAAGCTGTTCAGCGGCTCGCGACCGTCGATGTTTCCCACCCAGACGGCGGTCGTCACCTTCGTGCTCGACTCGACGAGCATGGTGTGCTCCTTCTCGGCCGTACCGGTCTTGCCGATCAGCTGGGTTCCGTCGCCGGGGTTCGCCCTGATGCCGGTGCCGTTGCCCTCCATCACTCCACGCAGCGCGTACGCCGCGGTGGCCGCGACCTCGGGGGTGAGCTGCTGCGAGCACTTCTCCTGCGGAGGCGTGATCTCCGCGCCGTCCGGGCCGATGACGCGATCGATCACCCGCGGCTCGCAGAAGATGCCGTTGTTCGCGACCGTCGCATAGGCGCCGGCGATCTGCAGCGGTGCCACGCTCTTCGAACCGAGCACCGTGGGGAACGGGTCGTTCGGCGCGAGGTTGACGTTGGTGCCGCCCACGGTGATGTCGTCGCCGTTGCCGTAGTGCACGCCGAGTCGCTTCGCGACCTCGTTGATCTTGCAGAGGTCGAGCTGCTGTGCCATGGCCAGGAAGCCGGTGTTCAGCGACTGTGCGGTGAACTGGCGCACGCTTCCGACGTTTCCGCCGGAGTTGCCGAAGTTGTTGATCTTGGCGGTGTTCGTCACTCGATCGCCGCACCTGGTGAAGGGGCTGAACGTCTTGAGACGCCCGTCGAGCACCTGATTCACGGAATGGCCGGACTCGAGCCACGCGAGCAGCGTGAAGAGCTTGTACGTCGACCCGGTCTCGAAGCCGTAGGTCGAGCCGCCGTGCTGCTTGTCGGCGGCGAACACCTGCGAGGTCTCGCCGGCCGCGAGATTCGCCTCGGACGTCTCGTTGAACACCGTGTTCTGCGCCATGGCGAGGACGCGACCGGTGGTCGCCTCGATCGAGACGCCGGTGCCGCCGACCAGGATGCCGGGCATGGCCTGGGGGACCTGGGCCTTCACGGCGTCGATCGCGGTCTGCTGCACGCGGAGGTCGAGCGACGTGTAGATCTGCATGCCGCCGCGGCGCAGGTTCGCCTTGCGCTCCGCCTCGGTGTCGCCGAAGGCCGGATCGTTCTCGATGACCTCCTTGACGTACTGGCAGAAGTAGGCGTTGTCGCCGGCCGCCCCGCATCCCTGCTGCGGCTCGCTCAGCGCCGGAGTCACGGGAGTGGCCACGGCCTCGTCGTGAGCGGCCTGAGTGATCTTCTTGTCCGCGAGCAGGCGGTTCAGGACGTAGTCCCGGCGCTCCTTGGTCTCCTGGTACCCGTCGGCTTCGCCGTTGTGGGCGACGCCTGCGTCATCCGTCCAGATGCCCTCGGGGCGATCGATGCGGAACCGGTTCGGCTCCTGCACCATACCGGCGATGGTGGCAGCCTGCACGAGCGTGAGGTTGGCCGCGCTCGTCGAGAAGTAGCGGTTCGCGGCGGCCTCGATGCCGTAGATGGTGCCGCCGAAGTTCGCGATGTTGAGGTAGCCGAGAAGGATCGCGTTCTTCGAGTACTCCTTCTCGATCTGCAGGGCGAAGCGCATCTCCTGCAGCTTGCGCTCGACACCCTCGCCGCCCTTGGCGACCGCGGCGTCGAGGAAGCACTGCTCGACCTGCGCGGAGTAGTCCTCCGCCGCGGTGTCGACGTTCTGCTCGCACTCCTGCACCTGGACGTTCTTCACGTACTGCTGCGTGATCGTCGACGCGCCTCGATCGGTGGTTCCGGCGACGTTCCCGACAGCGGCCTTCACGGTCGCGCCGAGGTTGATGCCGCCGTGGGTATAGAAGTTCTTGTCCTCGCTGGAGAGGATCGCGTCGTACATCACGGGCGCGATCTGGTCGTATGCGACGGGCACGCGCTTCTGCTCGTAGAACGACGCGAGGGCGACGGGGTTGCCGTCGAGGCCCGTGGCGTAGATCGTCGACTGCTGCATCGGTGCATCGACCTGGAGGTTCTCGGGCAGGTCCTCGAAGATGTTGAGGGCCTGCGATCCGGCGATGCCGGTCATGGCGAGAACAGGGGTGACGCTGGCCGCGACGAGGAGGCCGGCGACGGCGCTGAGTCCGACGAGTCCGAGGACTCCTCCGAGCGCACCCTTCACCGTGCGATTCTTTTGAGGCATACGCTTGATCGTAGGGGAGTTCCCTGAATACCGCCTTTGACGCATCCGCGCGCGCGGATGCGTCCAGACAGGAGTGCCATGACCACCTGGGAGTATCTGACCACCCCGCTGCTGATCCACAACACGGCGGCGATCCTCAACAACTGGGGCAAGCAGGGCTGGGAGCTCGTCCAGGTGATCCAGGGACCCGAAGGCGGGCTCGTCGCCTACTTCAAGCGCCCGGTCACCGCGGAGGGCTCCGGCAACGCCGGCCTCGCGGCCGCCGCCGAGGCATCGCGCCAGTTCGAGGGGGGCGCGGCGTGAGCGTCTCCGCCCGTCTCGCCGAACTCGGCATCGAGCTGCCGGTCGTCGCTGCGCCTGTCGCGGCCTACGTGCCCGCGGTCGTCCACGCGGGACTCGTCTACACGTCCGGCCAGCTGCCGTTCTCGGGTGGAGCTCTCCCGGCGACGGGCAAGGTCGGCGCCGAGGTCACCGCCGAGGATGCCAACGCGTACGCGCGCACCTGCGCGCTCAACGCCCTCGCCGCTGCGGCGGATGCGGCGGGCGGTGTCGACCGGATCGCCGGCGTGCTCCGTGTCGGCGGCTTCGTGGCCTCCACCCCCGACTTCTCCGGTCAGCCCGGGGTGATCAACGGGGCGAGCCTGGTGCTCGGCGAGATCTTCGGCGACGCCGGTCGCCACGCCCGCGCAGCGGTGGGCGTTCCCGTGCTGCCGCTGGACAGCCCCGTCGAGGTCGAGGTCACCTTCATCCTCGCCTGAGCCGCGTTATGCGGAACGCCCCTCCCGGTCTCGGGAGGAGGCGTTCTGCGTCTGGCGTTTTCCGTGCGGTGCCGTGACCCGTCGCGGCCTACTTGACCTGCGCCGAGATGATGCTCATCACCGCGGTGTCGGCGAGGGTCGTCGTGTCGCCGACCTCGCGCCCCTCGGCCACATCGCGCAGCAGTCGTCGCATGATCTTGCCGGAGCGGGTCTTGGGCAGTTCGCCGACGATGTAGACGTCGCGCGGTCGGGCGATCGCGCCGATCTGCTCGCCCACCCACACCCGCAGCTGCTGGGCGAGGCCGGCGGGATCGTGTGCCGAGAGGTAGCTCTCCTTGATGATCACGAACGCCACGACGGCCTGTCCCGTCGTCTCGTCGGAGGCACCCACCACCGCGGCTTCGGCGGTGGCCTCGTGCGCCACGAGCGACGACTCGATCTCGGCGGTCGAGAGACGATGGCCCGAGACATTCATCACGTCGTCCACGCGACCGAGGAGCCACAGGTCGCCGTCGGCGTCCAGCCGGGCGCCGTCGCCGGCGAAGTAGAAGCCCTGCTTCTCGAACTTCTCCCAGTACGTCTCGCGGTAGCGCTCGGGATCCCCCCAGATGCCTCGCAGCATGCTGGGCCACGGCTCGGTCACCACGAGCAGGCCGCCGTTGCCGGTGCCCACCTCGACACCCGATTCGTCGACCACGTCGATCGAGATGCCCGGCAGCGGGACCTGGGCGGAGCCCGGCTTCGTGGACGTGACGCCGGGGAGGGCCGAGACCATGATCGCTCCGGTCTCGGTCTGCCACCACGTGTCGACGATGGGCGTCGTGCCCGCACCGATCACATCGCGGTACCAGATCCACGCCTCGGGGTTGATCGGCTCGCCCACCGAGCCGAGCAGGCGCAGCGACGACAGGTCGAACCCGGCCGGCACGCTGCGGCCGATCTTCATGAACGAGCGGATGGCCGTCGGCGCCGTGTAGAAGATGGAGACCCGGTACTTCTCGATGATCTCCCACCACCGGCCGGGGTGCGGCGCGTCGGGTGTGCCCTCGTAGATCACCTGGGTGGCGCCGTTGGCGAGCGGTCCGTAGGTGACGTAGCTGTGCCCGGTGATCCAGCCGATGTCGGCGGTGCACCAGTACACGTCCGTCTCGGGATGCAGGTCGAAGACGTACTTGTGCGAGTAGGCGGCCTGAGTGAGGTAGCCGCCCGAGGTGTGCAGGATGCCCTTCGGCTTCCCGGTCGTGCCGGACGTGTAGAGGATGAACAGCGGGTTCTCGGCGGGGAAGGCCAGCGCGGTGTGCTCGGCGGATGCGGCCGGCACCACGTCGTGCCACCAGAGGTCGCGACCCTCGTGCCATTCGACCTCGTTCTCTCCTCGGCGCACGACGAGGACGTGCTCGACCGTCTGCTGCTCGCCCTCGCCGCGGTCGGCCAGCGCCTGATCGACGGCGGGCTTCAGCGCGGACCCGCGCCCCTTGCGGTATCCGCCATCTGCGGTGATCACGAGCTTCGCCCCGGCGTCGTCGATGCGCGAGCGGAGGCTGTCGGCGCTGAAGCCGCCGAAGACGACCGAGTGGATGGCGCCGACCCTGGCGACCGCGAGCATCGAGGCGACGGCCTCGGGGATCATCGGCAGGTAGATCGCGACGCGGTCGCCGTGACCGACCCCGAGGCCCTCGAGCACATTCGCGACCCGCTTGACCTCCTCGGTCAGCTCCGCGTAGGTGATCGAGCGCGAGTCGCCGGGCTCGCCCTCCCAGTGCAGGGCGACGCGGTCGCCGTTGCCGGCCTCGACATGACGATCGAGGCAGTTGTAGGCGACGTTCAGCTCGCCGTCGTCGAACCACTTCGCGAACGGGGGAGTCGACCAGTCGAGCACCTGCGTGAACGGCGTGTGCCAATCGAGGAGGTCCCGCGACTGCTCGCCCCAGAACGCCTCGCGGTCGTTCGCGGCGCTCTCGTAGAGGGCCGGGGACGAGACGGACTGCGCGACGAACTCGTCGGACGGCGGGAATCGACGGGTCTCGTCGAGTAGGTGATCGATCTGACTGCTCATCGGCAGGCGCTCCTTTGCGGCACGGCAGGTCATGCGGGCGAGATCGCAGCGAGGGCGATCAGGTCACGGCGAATCTAGTCTCGGCCGCGGACACCCAATACTGCCGAAAGTAGGTACCCGACCTGGTTTTGTCAGGACGGTGGCCTTGCGTACACTCGACCGCAGCCGAATTCTCATTCTGGCCTTGGCGTGCCCGACTCCCCCCTTCGAGGCACGCCCTGGGCGACACCTCATTCCCCCCGTGAGGTGTCGCCCATCTCGTTCCTGGGAGCGCTTCCATCGCGATCGAGTGGGGACGCTCCGTCGGCCGCATGCATTTCTGCACGGATACTCGCACCGATCGGTTGCCCACAGGCCGTGCGCCGTCGCGGCTCATCGACGCGCGGGAGTCGTGGGCGCGGCCTAGTTTCGGGGCATGTCCGCTCCTTTCGTTCTCCGGCCTCGTGTCGCGGCAGCCTCCGACGACACGGCCTCCGCGCGCTTCCGCCCCTCTGCCGAGGTCGACCCCGTGTTCGGGGCGCTCGCTCCGTTCTGCGTCGACGACGAGGTCACCGACATCTTCGTGAACGGTTCGTCCGGGCTGTTCGTCGACCGCGGCCGCGGCACCGAGGCGGTGGAGGGGTGGAGCATGTCCGAACGCGAGGTGCGGGATCTCGCCGTCGCCCTCGTGGCCAGCGGAGGACGTCACCTCGACGACCAGGCGCCGTGCGTCGACGTGCGACTGGAATCCGGCATCCGTGTGCATGCGGTGCTGGCTCCGGTCGCGACGTCGGGGACGGCGCTGTCGATCCGCGTGCCCCGGGTGCGTGCCGCCGACCTCGAGGCGCTGTCCGCGCTCGGGACGTTCGTCGAGGGTCAGCTCGCCTGGTTGCGGCGCCTGGTCGGGGCGCGGGCGAACATCCTCATCACCGGGGGCACCGGCACCGGAAAGACGACGCTGCTGGCAGCCCTGCTGGCCGCCGCGCCGGCCGACGAGCGCATCGTGACGATCGAGGACGTGGCGGAACTGCGGCTGACGCATCCGCATCATGTGGCCCTGGAGGCACGACAGCCGAACCTCGAGGGCGCGGGCGGCATCAGCCTGGCCCGTCTCGTGCGGGAGTCGCTGCGGATGCGGCCCGATCGGCTTGTCGTCGGCGAGTGCCGAGGCGAAGAGGTGCGGGAGCTGCTGACGGCTCTCAACACGGGGCATGACGGCGGAGCGGGCACGCTGCATGCCAGCGGCCTGCACGACGTACCCGCCCGGCTCGAGGCGCTCGGCGCCCTCGCGGCGATGGACACCTCCGCCCTGGCGCGTCAGGTGGTGAGTGCGTTCACCGTCGTGCTCCACCTCGACCGCTCACCGGCGGGACAGCGCCGCATCGCCCAGGCCGGCACCTTCATCCTGGTGGGGGAGCGCCTGGGTATCGAGGAGGTGCACCCGTGGTGATCTCGCACCGCCGACCGACGCCCGAGAGAGGCGCCGACGCGGCGACGTGCGTGCAGACTCTCGCCGTGCTGCTGCAGGCGGGCGCCATGCCCGCTGCGGCGTGGCGCCACCTCGCGTCGATCGGCGATCCGCATGCCGCGGCCGTGACGGCTCGGATCGACGACGGTGTGGCTCTCGTCTCCGCGATCGAAGCGGAGGGCGGCCCCTGGCGTGACCTCGCCGCCGCCTGGGAGATCGCCACGACCGTCGGCGCACCGCTCGCCGAGGTGCTGCGCATGATCGCCGAGACGCTCAGAGACGCCGCCTCAGCGGCCGACGACGTGCGCATCGCTCTCGCGGAGCCCGCGGGCACGGCACGGCTCCTGCTGTGGCTGCCGTTCGCCGGGCTGCTCCTCGGATTCGCGCTCGGGTTCGACACGGTGGGGGTGATCTTCGGGACGCCGGCCGGCGCCGTCTGCGTGATCGCCGGACTCCTGCTCGTGCTCGCGGCGCGCTCGTGGACACGTCGCCTGCTGCGGCGGGCACGCCCCGAGCCCGGCACTCCGGGAATGCAGGCGGAACTCGTCGCGGTCGCGCTCGCCGGAGGCGCGTCGATCCCGCGGGCACTGCGCCTCGTCGCCGAGAGCCCCGTGTCGCGACGCGACGGCGGGGAGGCGCGGATCGGCTCGGTGCTCGAGCTCTCGCAGACGGCCGGCGTGCCCGCGGGGGAGCTGCTGCGTGCGGCCGCCGCCCAGGAACGCCATGCCTCGCGGATCGAGGGTCGCCTGCGTGCGGCCGCGCTCTCGACGAAGCTCCTGATCCCACTCGGCGTCTGCACCCTGCCGGCGTTCCTGCTGCTCGGGGTCGCTCCCCTGCTGCTGAGCGTGCTCTCCTCGACCCCGCTGCCGCTGTGACGGCCGCGCACCACGGATGCCTCGCGCATCCCACCCAGAGAAAGAAGGAACAAATGAACACCCTCCCTCCGCTGACCCGCTCGCGTGCTGCGACGCTCTTCGGCGACGACACGGGCGCGGCCACCGCCGAGTACGCGATCACGACCATGGCCGCCGTCGCCTTCGCGGGACTGCTCGTGGTCATCATGAGGTCCGACGAGGTGCGCGGCATCCTCACCGATCTCATCCGCCGGGCTCTCACGGTCTCGTGAGAGCGGCCATCCGTGCGCGTCGACGCCGGCATCGGTGCGGGAGCGAGGGCGAGGGCGAGCGCGGTTCCGTCGCGGCCGAGCTCGCTCTCGCGCTCCCCGCCGTCGTCCTCGTGCTCGTGCTCGGAGTCGGGGCGCTGGGAGCGGCGGCGCACCAGGTCGCCCTCCAGGACGCCGCGGCGGATGCGGCACGTCTGCTCGGACGCGGGGAGGACGAGGGGGCGGCGGCGCACGCGGTGGCGTCGGCGCTGCCCGGAGCCGCGATGTCGACCACGGCCACCGGCGACCTCGTGTGCGTGACGACACGGATCGAGGTCGGCATCGGCGGCTTCCTCCGCTGGGGTCTGCGCGCGCACAGCTGCGCTCTGGACGGTGGACGATGAGTCGATCCGCCTCGAGAAGAGTCGCCTGATGGCGGGCTCGGCCCTCGCCGCGGGTGTGCTGGCGGTGGCCGCGGCCCTCTCGCTGGGGCTGGCCGCGGTCGGGGGCGCGACGGTGACGGCGCAGCGCGCAGCGGGAGCGGCCGATGCCGCCGCGCTCGCCGCCGCGGACGCGGTGAGCGGAGCGATCCCCGCCTCGGAGGCTCCCTGCGATCTTGCGAGCAGGGTCGCGACGGCGGCCGGAGCGACCCTCACGGACTGCTCGGTGGTCGGGTACGTGGCGACTGTGCAGGTGAAGGCGGCGTACGCTGGACTCGCTGCCGTCTCCCGAGCCCGAGCCGGGCCACCCGACGGAACCTGACGGCCGCACGAAGCACTTTCCCGCGCGAACGCAGGCGACCACTGGGACCAACCCATCACGGTGGTGTGTATGGTGTGCTTCGAAGAAAGGATGCTCCCTTGGCTGAAGGCAAGAAGCTCGTCATCGTCGAGTCCCCGACGAAGATGCGGTCGATTCAGGGGTACCTCGGCGACGGCTATGAGGTCCTCAGCTCGGTCGGGCACATCCGCGACCTCGCAGACAAGAAGGACATCCCCGCCTCGGACAAGCAGGCGTACGGGAAGTACTCGATCGACGTCGACAACGACTTCGATCCCTACTACGTCGTCTCCGATCGCAAGACCAAGACCGTCGCCGAACTCAAGCGCGCGCTCAAGAGCGCCGACGAGCTCCTGCTCGCCACTGATGAGGACCGCGAGGGCGAGGCCATCGCCTGGCACCTGCTCGAGACGCTCAAGCCCAAGGTCCCCGTCAAGCGCATGGTCTTCCACGAGATCACGAAGGACGCCATCCAGGCGGCCATCGGCAACACCCGCGAACTCGACACCGACCTCGTCGACGCCCAGGAGACCCGCCGCATCCTCGACCGTCTCTACGGGTGGGACGTCTCGCCCGTGCTCTGGTACAAGGTCAAGACCGGCCTGTCGGCCGGACGCGTGCAGTCCGCGGCCACGAGGATGATCGTCGAGCGCGAGCGCGAGCGCATGGCGTTCGTGTCTGCCGAGTACTGGGACGTCGAGGCCGTCGCGACCTCGAGCGCCGGGTTCACGGTGCGTCTCGTCCGCGTCGACGGCGGCCAGCTCGCCCGCGGCACCGACTTCGACGACACGGGTGCGCTGAAGAAGGCCGTCGTCATCCTCGACGAGAAGAAGGCGGCAGCCCTCGCGCTGGCCGTCGACTCGGCGGGATCCGGCACGGTCACCAAGGTCGAGGCGAAGCCCGGAACCCGCAGCCCGTACGCGCCGTTCACCACCTCGACGATGCAGCAGGAGGCAGGGCGCAAGCTCTCGATGAGCGCGAAGCAGGCGATGAGCGTCGCCCAGCGGCTCTACGAAAAGGGCTACATCACCTATATGCGAACCGACTCCGTGGCGCTGAGCACGCAGGCGGTGCAGGCCGCCCGCAGCCAGGCCGTCGCGCTGTACGGCGACACCGCCGTGCCGCTCAAGCCGCGCGTGTACAAGTCGAAGAGCAAGAACGCGCAGGAGGCGCACGAGGCGATCCGTCCCTCGGGCGAGAACTTCCGCACCCCCAAGTCCGTCGCCTCCGAGCTCGACCGCGAGGAGCACCGCCTCTACGACCTCATCTGGAAGCGGACCGTCGCGAGCCAGATGGCCGATGCGAAGTACGAGACGACGACGGTCACGATCCTCGTGGATGCGGCCGGGCAGAAGGCCGAGTTCACGGCATCCGGAACCGTCTACACCTTCAAGGGCTTCCTCGACGCGTACGAAGAGGGGCACGACGAGAAGCGCAACTCCCAGGATCGTTCCGACGACCAGTCGCTCCCCGTGGTCGCGGTCGGCGACGAGCTCACGATGTCGGATGCCGAGGCCAAGGGGCACCGCACCACTCCCAAGCCGCGATTCACCGAGGCCTCGCTGGTCAAGGCTCTCGAGGAGCACGGCATCGGCCGACCGTCCACGTTCGCGAGCATCATCGGGACCGTGATCGACCGTGGCTACGCGACCAAGCGAGGCCAGGCGCTCGTCCCGACCTGGCTCGCCTTCAGCGTCGTCCGACTGCTCGAGGAGCACTTCGCGCACCTGATCGACTACGACTTCACGGCATCGCTCGAAGACGATCTCGACGCGATCGCCCGCGGCGAGCAGAAGCGCGTCGAGTGGCTGCGCTCCTTCTACTTCGGATCCGATTCGCACGTCGGCCTCCGCCAGGTCGTCGACAACCTGGGTGAGATCGACGCGCGGGCGCTGAATTCCACGCCGATCACCGAGAACGCGACTCTGCGCTTCGGCAAGTACGGGCCGTACCTCGAGGTCGCCGACCCCGAGGCGCCCGACGAGAAGCCGCGCATCGTGAACGTCCCCGAAGACCTCGCGCCCGACGAGCTGACCGCCGCGAAGGCGCAGGAGCTCATCGACGCGCCCGTCGCCGGTGACCGTGTGCTGGGCGTCAATCCGGAGAACGGCAAGATCGTCGTCGTCAAGGACGGCCGTTTCGGGCCCTACGTGCAGGAGAACGACCCGGTGTCCGAGGACGCCGCGGTCGACGAGGCCACCGGCGAGGTCGTCGAGGAGAAGCCCAAGCCGAAGCGCGGGGCGAAGAAGGAAGCCGAGCCGAAGCCGCGCACCGGCTCGCTGTTCCGTTCGATGTCGGTCGACACCATCGACCTCGACACCGCGCTCCAGCTTCTGAGCCTGCCGCGAGTGGTCGGTGCCGACCCCGAGACCGGCGACGAGATCACCGCACAGAACGGACGCTACGGTCCCTACCTGAAGAAGGGGACCGACTCTCGTTCGCTGGACAGTGAATCGCAGATCTTCGACGTCACGCTCGAGAAGGCGCTGGAGATCTACGCGCAGCCGAAGTACGGCGCAGGATCCCGTCGAGCCTCCAGCGCGCTCGCGGAGTTCGAGGCGGACCCGGTGAGCAACAAGCCGATCCGCATCCGCGACGGTCGCTTCGGTGCGTACGTGACCGATGGCGAGACGAACGTGACGATCCCGCGCGGGCAGAAGCCCGAGGACATCACCTTCGAGATCGCCGTGCAGATGCTCGCCGACAAGCGCGCCAAGGGGCCGGCCCCGAAGCGCGGCGCTGCGAAGAAGGCTCCCGCCAAGAAGCCCGCGACCAAGAAGCCCGCGGCCAAGAAGCCCGCCGCGAAGAAGCCTGCCGCCAAGAAGGCTCCGGCCAAGGCGTCGGCGACGGATGCAGAGAAGGCCGCTGCGCGCTCCGCCGCAGCCAAGAAGGCGGCGGCGACGCGTGCCGCGAACGCGGCGAAGCGTCGTACTGAGTGAGCGGAGCGAGTCGAAGTGAAGGCCGGTTCGTGACGTCGGGGTCCGGCGTCTGGATCACTCTCGAGGGCGGCGACGGGTCGGGCAAGACGACTCAGTCGAACCTCCTCGCGGACTGGCTGACGGATGGGGGACGCACTGTGGTGCGCACCCGTGAGCCCGGCGGCTCCGAAGTCGGCCAGCTGATCCGCGACATCGTGCTGCACCACCGCGGCGACATCGCACCGCGCGCCGAGGCTCTGCTCTACGCCGCCGACCGCGCACACCATGTCGCCACGGTCGTGAGGCCGGCTCTCGCCCGCGGTGAGGTCGTGCTGCAGGATCGCTATCTCGATTCGTCGGTCGCCTACCAGGGTGCGGGCCGTGTGCTCGACGGCGATGAGATCCGCAACCTCTCGCTGTGGGCAGCCGAAGGCGCCCTGCCCGATCTCACCGTGCTGCTCGACCTCGACCCCGAATCGGCGCGGGTACGTCTCGACTCCGCCGACAAGCCGTTCGATCGGCTCGAGGCCGAGAAGACCGAGTTCCACGCCCGCGTGCGCGATTCCTATCTCGCCCTGGCCGAGGCCGAGCCCGAGCGCTTCCTCGTTCTCGACGCCTCCGCATCGCCCGAGGCGGTCGCAGCGCACATCCGCGACCGCGTGGCGACTCTCCTCGGCTGAGCAGCCCGACCGCGGAGCGACGTCCTCGGCGGTGCGACCTCGACAGCGGTGCCGCGCACGTCGGTGCTCCCGATTAGGCTGAGTGCATGCCTCAGACCATCGCCGCCCCGTTTCCGTGGGCGGACGTCTGGGGGCAGAACGCCGCTGTCGAGACGCTGCGCCACGCGGCCGCCGATCCGACGGCGCTCTCGCACGCCTGGCTCATCACCGGTCCGCCCGGGTCCGGGCGATCGACTCTCGCGCATGCGTTCGCCGCGGCGCTGATCGCCGACCGTCCCGACGACGAGGCGGCGATGCGCCAGGTCCTCGCCGGCACGCACCCCGACGTCACCGCACTGCGCACCGACAAGGTGATCATCACGATCGCCGAAGCCCGCGCCCTCGTCGAGCGTTCGTATTTCGCCCCGTCTGCCGGCCGCTACCGCGTGATCATCGTCGAAGACGCCGACCGCATGGTCGAACGCACGTCCAACGTGCTGCTGAAGGCGCTCGAGGAGCCTCCCGAAGACACGGTGTGGATCCTGTGCGCACCCAGCGAGGCCGATCTGCTCCCCACGATCCGCTCGCGGGTCCGTTCGCTGCGACTGCGAGAGCCCGATGTCGCCGACGTCGCGCGTCTGATCACGCTCCGGACGGGCGCCGACGAGGCCGTCGCCGAACAGGCCGCCCGTCACGCGCAGCGACACATCGGGATGGCGCAGCGGCTCGCCACCGATGAGGCCGCGCGACGCCGACGCGACGACACGCTGAGATCGGTTCTGGGCGTTCGCGGGGTCAACGACGCCGTCGAGGTGGCCGGTCGCATCATCCAGGCGGCGAACGACGACGCGAAGACCCTCACGGCCGAGCGCGACGCGAGTGAGCGCGCGAGCCTCCTCCGCACCGTCGGCATCGCGGAGGGGCAGGCGGTGCCGCCGGCGCTGCGCACGCAGATCTCCGCGCTCGAAGACGACCAGAAGAAGCGCGCCACGCGCAGCCTGCGCGACGGGATCGACCGTGTGCTCACAGATCTGCAGTCGCTCTTCCGCGACGTCGTGATGCTGCAGTTCGGGCGGGGCGACGACCTGATCAACCGCGAGCTCCGTGAAGAACTCGAGGCGCTCGCCGCCGCCTGGCCCGAGACCCGTACTCTTGTCGTACTCGAACACCTAGCCGATACCCGCCAGTCGCTGGAGCGCAACGTCGCACCGCTTCTCGCCCTCGAGAGCTTGCTCGTGACTGTCACGAGCGGGAGGACACCGTGAACACCAGACCGACTTCCCGCCTGCGCCGCACCGTCGCGGTGATCGCCGGCCTCGCCGCCGCATCCGTCGCCCTCTCGGGGTGCCTGTACTCGATGATCCCCGAGCAGGCCGAGCCGAAGCCCTCGACCACCAAGGCCCCCGACACCGAGGGCGTCGCCGCAGATCTGATTTCCTTCTACGGGCAGACGCTCTCGTGGAGCGAATGCGGCACGGGCTTCGACTGCACCGACGTGACCGCGCCTCTGGACTGGGAGAACCCGGGCGACGGCGAGATCACGCTGTCGGTGGTGCGCCACCAGGCGACCGGCACCGCGCAGGGTTCGCTGCTCACCAACCCCGGTGGCCCCGGCGCCAGCGGTGTGGAACTCATCCGCGACAGCCTCGACTTCGCCGTCGGCGCCGACCTGATCGAGAACTACGACGTGATCGGCTTCGACCCGCGCGGCGTCGGTCAGTCCACGGCGGTCACCTGCTTCGACGCGTCCGAGATGGACGACTACCTCTACACGATCCCCACGGCGAAGCGCGGCAGTGCGGAGTGGGAGGCCGAACTGCTCGCGGGGCACAAGAAGTTCGCCGAGGCGTGCGAGGCGAACAGCGGCGGGATCCTGCCATACATCACGACCATCAACGCGGCGCGCGACATGGACCTGATCCGCGCAGTGCTGGGCGACACGCAGCTCAACTACCTCGGGTACTCCTACGGCACGTTCCTCGGAGCGACCTACGCGAGCCTCTACCCCGACAAGGCGGGACGCCTCGTCCTCGACGGGGCCATCGATCCCGCGGTCTCCGGCCTCGAGGTCGGCGCGACGCAGGCGCTCGGATTCGAATCGGCGCTGCGTGCGTACATGCAGGACTGCCTGGATTCGGGGGAGTGCCCGTTCGCCGGCACCGTCGACGAGGCGATGGCTGACCTCGGCGCGCTGCTCGCGAGCGTCGACGCGTCGCCGCTCAAGAACGGCGACGGGCGCCTGCTCGGCGCCGATTCGCTGATGACCGGCATCATCGCCGCGCTTTACTCGGCCGACAGCTGGTCGTACCTCACCCAGGCCTTCGACGAGGCGCTGCAGGGCGACCCGACGACCGCATTCTTCCTGGCCGACTTCTACAACGGCCGCGAGAACGGCAGCTACCTCGACAACTCCAGCGAGGCATTCCGCGCCTACAACTGCATGGATTACCCGGTCGAAGACGACCCGAGCGCCGAGGCGGCGACGACCGCGAAGATCGCCGAGGGTGCGCCGACGATCGCTCCGTACTGGAACGGACCCGATTCGTGCGCCGTGTGGCCGTACCCGCCGACCGGCACCCGGGGCGAGATCACCGCCGAGGGCGCGGGCCCGATCGTCGTGGTCGGTACGACCAACGACCCGGCCACCCCGTACGAGTGGTCGGAGTCGCTCGCCGACCAGCTCCAGGAGGGCGTGCTCATCACCCGTGTGGGCGAGGGGCACACCGGATACAACAAGGGCAACGCCTGCGTGGACGACGCTGTCGAGGCATTCCTCCTCGACGATGTGGTGCCCGAGGACGGGCTGCGCTGCGAGTGACTCGACGTCGATTCGCGGTGCGGGTCCGGAACCGGTAATATCGATGATCGCGCCGCTTTAGCTCAGTCGGCAGAGCATCTCACTCGTAATGAGAAGGTCGTCAGTTCGATTCTGACAAGCGGCTCCAGCAGGCCCCGTGATCTGAAAAGATCACGGGGCCTTTTGGTTTCCGGTGAGCCGTCGTCGGATGGCGCGTACGCTCGGAGCATGGGCAGAGCGCTTCTGATCGTCGACATCCAGAACGACTTCACCGAGGGCGGCGCGCTCGCCGTCGCGGGTGGGGATGCCGTGGCATCCGCCGTCTCCGCCTTCCTGAAGGCTCACGCGGCGGAGTACGACGTGATCGTCGCCTCGCGCGACTGGCACGACGCGCACGGCGACAACGGCGGTCATTTCGCCGAGAGCCCCGACTTCGTCGACACCTGGCCTCCGCACTGCGTCGAAGGCTCGGACGGGGCCGAGTACGACCCGTTGCTGGTGACGGATGCCGTCACCCACCATGTCCGCAAGGGGCAGGGCGAGCCGGCGTACTCGATGTTCGAGGGGACGACCGAGGCGGGAGACACCGTCGCCGGGATCCTGGCCGATGCCGGCGTGGTCGTCGCGGACGTCGTGGGGATCGCCACCGATCACTGCGTCCGGGCCTCCGCCCTCGATGCGATCGCGCACGGTGTGCAGGTGCGGATCCTCACCGACCTGATCGCCGGCGTCGCGGCGGAGCCGAGCGCCGCGGCCCTCGCCGAGCTCGCCCACGCCGGGGCGGTCCTGACGGAGAGCGCCGCGGAATGACCCGCAGCGCGCTGCTGCTGAGGGCGGTGAACGTGTCGGGCCGCAACCTCGTGCCGATGGCACGGCTGCGCGAGGTGCTCACCCCCGAGCTCGGAGAGGTCTCGACCTACATCGCGAGCGGCAACATCCTGTGCGAGCAGCCTGACGACCCGACGGCCGCCCGCGCGAGGGTCCGTGCGCTGATCGCCGCGGAGTTCGGTGTCGACACTCCGGTGATCCTGCGCACCCACGACGCGCTCGCCCGCGCGATCGAGGCTCACCCCTTCAGCGATGCATCCGAGAAGCTGCTGCATGCGATGTTCCTCGAGGGACCGGCATCCCCGGAGGCGGTCGAGACGTTGGAGCAGCGTCTCGTGCCGGGGGAGCGGATCTCCCTGATCGGCGAGGACCTGTGGATCGCCTACAGCGAGGGCGGGGTGCACAGCACCAAGCTCACCAAGGCCGTCCTCGACCGGGCGCTCGGCGTCGCCGGCACGGCTCGCAACCTCCGCACCGTCAGGAAGCTGGTCGAGCTGACCGCGTGAGCGCGTCCTCAGTCCGAGGTCTCCCTGCTCAGGGCGAGGGGCGGACGGTGCGGATCCGTCTGCAGGTCCACGCGGTGCACGCCGCATCCGACGCAGCGGACGTAGACGACCGTGCCCTCGCTGGTGGTGTGGCGGGAGTCGACGGCCCAGGCGTGCTCATGCGGGGGAGCGGTCGGGCGGGGGATCGGAAGGGTGTGCAGAGAGGTCATGCGTCCAGCGTGATGTAATGTCCTTATGCATCTCAACCCTTACGGCGAGTACGCGGTGCTGCTGGCCGCGTCGCTCGCGGACGACTTTCCCGACGATCGTGCCGGCATCGAGGAAAGAACGCTCGAGAGGGGCATGACGATGACGTTCCCGCCCGCACGCGATGATCACGAGCGTGTCCGCGAGGTCGTCGACGACTGGCTGCAGATCGTCGACCAACGCGATCCCGCGGCACGAGCCGAGGTGCTCAACGCGCAGATGGCGAAGGCGGCGGCCTATCCCCGCCTCACGAATCATGACGGGGAGGGCTGGCACCTGCACTACCGGGACGACGTGCAGTCGCTGCCGTACGTGCTCCGGGCGATCTTCGCGGTCGGCACGTCGCTGCACCTCGTCACGCGCGGCATGGATCGCCTCGGGCGATGCGAGGCCTCGCCCTGCACGAACGTCGTCGTCGACGTCACCCGGAACGGCAGGCAGCGGTTCTGCTCGGTGCGCTGCGCGAACAGAGCGGCGGTCCGGCGTCACAGGGCGCGCGCTGGCGCCTGACACCGGACCGCCGGAGGATCAGATCAGATCACGCCGTCTGCTCGGCGTGCCGCCCTTCGGCGACCTCTTCGATCAGCTTCGCGTTGAAGGCGGGCAGGTCGTCGGGCGTCCGGCTCGAGACGAGACCCTCGTCGACCACGACCTCCTCGTCGACCCAGGTGGCACCGGCGTTGCGCAGATCGGTGGCCAGGCTCGGGTAGCTCGTGAGGGTGCGTCCGTCGACGACTCCCGCTTCGATCAGGATCCATGCGCCGTGGCAGATGACGGCGACCGGCTTGTGCTGCTCGAAGAACGAGCGGGCCAGGTCGATGGAGGCCTTGTCGAGGCGCAGCTGGTCGGCGTTCACGACGCCTCCCGGGAGCACGAGCGCGTCGAACTCGTCGGCCTTCGCGGTGTCGGAGGTCAGGTCGACGTGCTGCACGTGTCCGTTCTTCCCGGTGATCTGCAGTCCCTCGGGTGCGATGAGCGTGGCGCTCGCGCCCTCGCCCTGCACCGCTTCCCACGGACTGGTCAGCTCGCTGTCCTCGAATCCGTCCGTGGCCAGGAATGCCACTCGGCTGTCGGTGAGAGTCGCCATGATGCGTCCTTTCGTGGAGGTCGATGTCCCGGACGGGACACCTCGACACTCTCGTAGGACGCCGGCCCCGTGAAGGGGGTGGCCGGATCGTCGGTGCGGTGATAACGGTGGGCCCCGTGGGGCTCGAACCCACGACCCGCGGATTAAAAGTCCGATGCTCTGCCAACTGAGCTAGAGGCCCGCATGACCAGTCTATTGCGCAAAGAAGGAGCCGCTGACGACGTGTCGCCAGCGGCTCCTTCTCCGTCTCGTCGTCCTCCCCCTGAGTGACGAGACGGTTCACCGAGTGTGCCTCGGTGTTTCTCTGCCTTACGCGGCCGGGGGCATCAGCACCGTGTCGATGAGGTACACGGTGGCGTTGGCGGTCTTGACTCCACCGCAGATGACGTTGGCGTCGTTGACCATGATCGAGTCGCCGCTGCCGGTGACCTCGAGGTCGGCGCCGTTGACCGTGGCGTGGGTGCCATCGATGTCAGCCGGAGCGATCTGGCCGGGGACCACGTGGTACGTCAGGATCGAGCTCAGCGTGGCGCTGTCGGTCTTGAGTGCCTCGATGGTGGCGGGGTCGATCTTCGCGAAAGCGTCGTCCACGGGGGCGAAGACGGTGAACTCGTCACCGTTCAGGGTGTCGACGAGGTTGACGTCGGGGTTGAGCTGTCCGCTGACTGCGGCGACCAGCGTCTTGAGCAGCGGGTTGTTGGATGCAGCGGTCGCGACCGGGTCCAGGGACATGCCCTCGACCGATCCGGCGCCGTCCGGCACTGCCTCTGCGTATGCGGCGCAACCGGGGCCGACGAGGTCCGCGGCCGGGTCCATCGTCTCGGGGGCGGTGGTCTCGGAGGACTCCGGAGCCATCGACTCCGACGGCTCGTCGCTGCTGGTGGTTCCGCCCATGGAACATGCGGAGAGCAGGAATGCGCTCGCAAGGCCGAGGGTGATCGCTGCGGTGACCTTCTTCTTGGTGCTGAACATCTCAAGCTCCTTCAGAACATTTGCCACGGCCTCTCCGTGGCGTTGACAGTCGTTCGGAGCCCCGTCGGGATCGGATGGGAGAAACGCAGAAGTTTTTTTCCGGGCTCCGGATTCAATCCGATTCCCGCTCTGTGGCGAACAGCTCTCGACGACATGTCCTTAAGAGGACTCGTTTACGTCACTTTCGAGTGGCGGTTGCAGGGGAAAGCGGGGTGAATGCGGCATGCTGGTAGAGATGGTCATCGATGGAATGGACGTACCCGAAGAAGGTACGCCGCGGGATGCTGTCGCCGACCTGCTCGTACGTATCGGTGGCGGCGATCAGCGCGCGTTCGCCGAGCTCTACGACGCTCTGTCCTCTCGCGCGTTCGGCCTGATCCTGCGGGTCCTGGTGAACCGTTCGCAGAGCGAAGAGGTGCTGCAGGAGGTCTTCCTCGAGATCTGGCAATCCGCTTCGAAGTTCGCTCCGAACAAGGGGCAGGGAAGAACCTGGGTGATGACGATCGCGCACCGTCGTGCGGTCGACCGGGTACGGGCATCCCAGTCCAGCGCGGACCGGGATGTGCGGGCCGGGTTCAGGGATATCGGAGTCGCACACGACAGTGTGTCGGAGACGGTCGAACTGGGCATCGAGAGCGAGAAGGTCCACCACGCGCTCGCAGCTCTTCCCGAGGCGCAGCGCGAAGCACTCGTTCTGGCCTACTACGGCGGATACAGTCAAAATGAAGTTGCAGTGCTCGTCGGAGCACCGCTGGGGACGATCAAGACACGGATGCGGGACGGACTCTCGCGTCTCCGGACAGCCATGGGGGTGACAGCATGAACGAACAGGAATTCGCGGAACTCGCGGCAGGAGCGGCACTCGACGCGCTGTCGCCGGACGACCAGCAGCGCTACCACGCCGCTCTCGTCGCGAACCCGCAGTGGCAGGCGATCGCGGACGACGACGTCGACACGGCCGGCATGCTCGCATCCGGTGCGGCTCCGGTGGTACCGGGCCCCGGAGTCAGGGCCGCGCTGCTCGCACGCATCGCCGAGACGCCCCAGGACGGCCGGGTCATCGTGTCCGGCTCCGTTCCGGACGCCCTCCCCGAGTCGAACTCAGCCGACACGAAGGACTCAGCCGATGCCGAGGACTCCTCGTCGGTCGCGGACGGGCTCGAGTCCGACGGCCTCGAGCCCGGCGACCCGCGTGCTGCGGCGTCTCCGAAGGCTCCGCCGCACCGTCTCCGCATCCTCTTCACGCTGGCCGCGTGCCTCGCGCTCCTGGTCGGAGTGGGCATCGGCGCAGTGGCCGTCAACGACTACCTGAACCGCCCGGCGAGCGTCATCGCTCTGCAGGACATCCAGGCGGCCGGTGACGCGCAGCAGGCGAGTGTTCCGCTGGAGGGCGGCGGCACGGCCACCGCACACTGGTCGGCATCGCTCGGCACATCGGTGCTGGTCACCGACGGCATCCCGTCCCTCGCGGATGGAGAGACCTACGAGCTCTGGTACGTCCGTGGCGACACACCCGTCTCCGCAGGCGTGTTCGACGCCGACGGCGGAGAGGCGACGGCCGTTCTCGCCGGCGACATGCACGCCGGTGACGTGATCGCGGTCACCGTGGAGCAGGCCGGCGGCTCGCCGTCCGGTTCACCGACCACGGACCCCGTCGTCGTCATCCCCACGGCCTGACCCGCGTCGATCGCGCGTACCCTGGACTGATGCCTGAGCAGTTCTCCCGTCCCGTGCGCCGACCTTCGAGCGCGTTCGACAACATCGTCGGGGCGCACGACCCTGCGGAGGAGACCCGGATCGCGCATGCGACCGCATCCGCTCTCCTGACCCGTGTGCGCGCGGACGAGAGCGGAGTGAGCGCCGACAGGCTCGTCGCCTTCACCGCGGAGCACGGCATCGACGAGATCGCGGAGCTGTGGTCGAAGGCGCCCGCACGGACGCTGCCCGGCGCACTGTGGCGGCTGTATCTGCTGCAGCTCGCGATCCACAGCGATCCGCACACGGCAGCGCTGCTGTACGAGCGAGGGCGGGTGGAACTCGCCTCCGTCGACGCGATCGTCGCGGGCGCCCCCGTTCCCGCGAACCCCGACGAGATCGTCGCCCTGATCGACACCATCCTGCGGGGAGCGTTCCGGGGCGACTTCGCCGTCGCTCTCGATCGCGCGGCGTCGTTCTGCCGGGTGCACGCCTCCGGCGCCACGCACACCGCGGACGATTACGAGCTCACCGAGCCGTCGCGAGCGAGCGAACTGACCACGCGCGCGCTGCGGCTGAGCAGCTACGCTCAGGATCTCACGGCCGCCGCGACGCTCTGGCGATCGGACGCACTGGTCTGAGGTCTCCCTGGCGAATCGCCGGGGGAAGGATAAGACCGGGCCGCAAGAACGCCTCTCGGCGGAAGGCCGCTCGCAGCGGCAAAAATTGGAGCCCGGGGTTATGCGGCCCGGCCATTCCAGTGTAACAAGATCGCTGCGGGTCTATTCCCGGGGCTCTAGGCTCGGACCATGACCCGGCGCTTCGCTCTGATGATCGACCCCGCAGCATCCGACGTCGTCCGCGCGGACTTCGCCGACACGTTCACCCTCGTCGATGCGGCGGCGC
>NZ_JBEOUR010000048.1:0-28611 GCF_040302605.1 Microbacterium sp. NPDC097977 | reverse complement strand
GCGTCGATGAATTCCACCTGCCTGACCTTCTCGTGCGGCGCGACGTGGGCGGCGACATGGGCCATCACGGCATCCGCATCGAGCTCCGCGCCCTGCTGTACGACGACGAACGCCTTCGGCACCTCCTGACCGTCGTCGTCGAAGGCGCCGATCACGGCGGCGTCGGCGATGGCGGGATGCTCGAGCAGCACCGCCTCGAGCACCGCGGGCGCCACCTGGTAGCCCTTGTACTTGATGAGCTCCTTCAGTCGGTCGACGATCCGGAAGACGCCGTCGTGGGTGACCGTGGCCACGTCGCCGGTGTGCAGCCACCCGTCGGCATCCAGCATCTCGGCCGTCGCGTCCGGGCGGTTGAGGTAGCCCTTCATCACCTGCGGTCCGCGGATCAGGATCTCGCCGGGCTCGCTCACACCGTCGGTGGGGGCGTCGATGTCGCTCCCGTCTTCCGCGAGCAGCCTGGCCTCGGTGTTCGCGAGCAGCATCCCGACGGAGGACCGGTCGATCTCCGGGCGGTCATACGGGATGGCATGGGTCACGGGACTCGTCTCGGTCATGCCGTACCCCTGGCAGACGACGCAGTCGAGATGCTCGGCCACCGCGGCCGCGAGCGTGCCGTCGAGAGGCGCCGCTCCCGAGAACACGACCGTGATCGCCGAGGTGTCGAACTGGTCGACCAGCGGATGCTTGGCCAGGGCGACGGCGATGGGCGGGGCGATGAACACCCAGTTCGTGCGGTGCTCCTGAACGACACGGAGGAACTCGCCCAGATCGAACTTCGGCATCGTGACCAGCGCGGCCCGCTGGCGCAGGGCGAAGTTCAGCAGCACGGTCATTCCGTAGATGTGGAAGAACGGGAGCACCGCGAGAACCCGATCGCCGTCGCCGACGGAGATCGTGGTGCGGCACTGGCTCACATTCGCGATGAGGTTGCGGTGCGTGAGCATCACACCCTTGGGCCTGCCGGTGGTGCCGGAGGAATAGGGGAGGACTGCGAGGTGCGTCGCCGGGTCGAAGTCGACCTCCGGGGCGGATCTGCCCTCTCCGAGCAGAGCGGGCAGCGAAGGGTGCCCGTCGGCCCCGTCGAGGACGATCACATGGTCGTCGTCGAAGCCCAGCGCGGCAGCCGCGGCCTTCGCGCCCGCAAGCAGAGGCGACACGGTGATGACCCACGAGGCGTCGGCATCCGTGAGCTGGTTGGCGATCTCGTCGGACGTGTAGAGGGAGTTGATCGTCGTCGCGGTGGCTCCCGCGCGCAGGATGCCGTGGAAGATCGTCGCGAACGCCGGGATATTGGGGCACAGCACTCCCACCACGGTGCCCACCCCGACGCCGCGTGCGGCGAGGGCCCCTGCGAACAGGTCGATCTGCGCGATCAGCTGGCGGTAGGTGGTGGTGGCCCCGCTGACCCCGTCGACGAGGGCGACGGCGTCGAGGCGATCCTCCGCCACGTCGCCGAACAGGAACTCGTGGATCGAGACGTCGGGGATCTCGATATCGGGATAGGAACTGCGCACCATGAGATCTCCTTCGATCCGGGGAGGCGACGACGTCGTCTGGTGCGATCCAGTGTCGCACAACTCGGCACCCGGTCCCAGTGGCGCGTACAAGAGTCGGAGCAGGGCGGACCCGAGAGTAGGCTGATGCGGTGACTGATGCAGAGACCCGACACAGAGGGCCTCGTGCCTATACGGCGTTCATCGGGATCGGCCTCCTCGCGGGCCTCCTCTCCGGCCTGTTCGGGGTGGGCGGCGGCACGGTCATCGTCCCGCTGCTCGTGCTGTTCCTGCACTTCAATCAGCGACTCGGTGCCGGGACCTCGCTCGCCGCCATCGTCCCGACCGCGACGGTCGGCGTCATCTCCTACGCGCTCAACGACTCGGTCGCCTGGATCCCCGCGCTGATCCTCGCCGCGGGAGCGGTGGTCGGAGCCCAGATCGGCACCCGATTGCTGCCGCGGATCTCGCAGACCGTGCTGCGATGGTTCTTCGTCGGCTTCCTCGTGGTCGTGATCGTCAGCCTGTTCCTGGTGATCCCGTCTCGGGACGCCGAGTTCGAGCTGCACCTGCTCACCGGCATCGCCCTCGTCGCGGTCGGTGTGGGCACCGGCATCCTCGCCGGGCTCATCGGCGTCGGCGGCGGGATCGTCGTGGTGCCGATCCTCATGCTCGCCTTCGGCACCAGCGACCTCGTGGCCAAGGGGACCTCGCTGCTGATGATGATCCCCACCGCGATCTCGGGGACCATCGGCAACCTCCGCAATCGCAACGTGGATCTGACCGCCGCGGCGATCGTCGGCATCTCGGCCTGCACGACGACGGCGCTCGGGGCGTGGCTGGCGACGCTCATCGACCCGCTCCTCGGCAACATGCTGTTCGCGGCATACCTCGTCTTCATCGCCGTGCAGATGGCGATCAAGGCGATCAAGGGGCACCGGAAGGGCGACTGAGGGCGGCGACGTCGCATGCCCTCGGTAGGATCGAGGGGTGGCAGTGAATCAAGAACTGGTCGGTCGTGAGTTCCCTCCGACACCCCCGTACCTCGTCGGTCGTGAGAAGGTGCGCGAGTTCGCACGCGCCGTCTTCGCCGACGCCCCGGTGCACCTCGACGTCGAGGCGGCACGCGCCGCCGGGTTCGCCGACGTCGTGGCCCCGCCGACCTTCGCCATGGTCATCCAGGACCTCACTCTGCAGCAGCTTCTCGGGGAGCCCGATTCCGGGATCGTCCTGGCGCGCACCATCCATGCCGAGCAGCGGTTCGCCTACACACGACCGATCGTCGCGGGAGACGAGCTCACCGGCCGGCTGAGCGTCACCGGAATCCGCATGATGGGCGGCAACGCGATGATCACCAGCGCCGCCGAGATCACCGATGCCGACGGCGCGCACGTGGTCACCGCGACCAGCGTGCTGCTGGTCGGCGCCGAAGAAGGAGCACAGTGATGCCGTTCGCCGTCGGAGACGTCGTCGCAGAGCGCAGCGTCCACCTCACCCGCGAGTCCCTCGTCCGTTATGCCGGCGCCTCCGGAGACTTCAACCCGATCCACTACCGCGACGACATCGCCGCCTCGGTCGGGCTCCCCGGCGTCCTCGCCCACGGTATGCTCACGATGGGCATCGCCTCGTCCGTGGTCGTCGCCGCGCTCGAGCCCGGCACCGAGATCCTCGACTACGGAGTGCGCTTCACCAAACCCGTCGTCGTCGATCCGGCCGCGGGTGCCGACCTGCACGTGGTGGCCACGGTGGGTGCGGTCGACGAGTCCTCGACCCGCATCGACCTCAAGGTCACGTTCGACGAGACCACCGTGCTGGTCAAGGCGCAGCTGCGCGTCGCCTCCTGATGGGCGACGGCGTGGTGCGTGAGCGGGAGCCCCTGGCGCTCTCGACCCTGACGACCCTGCGCACCGGAGGCGCGCCGGAGCGGATGCTGGAGGCTGCGACGACCGACGAGCTCGTCGCGGCGCTGCGAGACGTGTGGTCGCGCGGCGATGACTGGTTCGTCCTCGGTGGCGGCTCCAACCTCTTCATCGGCGACGAGCCGTTCGAGGGCACCGTCATCCGCATCCTCACTCAGGGCATCGAGGAGCTCCCGTCGCCGCACGCCGGACGCATCCGGCTGCGTGTGCAGGCCGGGCACGGCTGGGACGCCCTGGTCGCCTACGCGGTCGAGCACGGCTATGCAGGCCTCGAGGCCATGAGCGGCATCCCCGGCACGGTGGGCGCATCGCCGGTGCAGAACATCGGCGCATACGGACAGGAGATCCAGGAGACCTTGGTCGAGGTCGAACTGATCGACGAGGCGACGGGCGAGATCTCCGTGGTTCCCGCGTCCGAACTCGGGCTCGGATTCCGCACCTCCGTCCTCAAGCATCACTACGGGGGAGTGTCGCGGCGTCGCGCCGTCATCCTCTCGGTGACCGTCGATCTCGTGGTCGCCCAGGAGCGGGTCGTGCAGGGCGCGCAGCTGCGCCGGGCGCTGGGGTTGGATTCCGACGCGCCCGTGCCGCTGACCTGGGTGCGCGAGCGCATCCTCGCCACCCGCGCGTCCAAGGGGATGCTGCTCGACGATGCCGACCCCGACACGCACGGCGTCGGCTCGTTCTTCCAGAATGCGATCGTGCCCGAGGCGGTGGCGCGCGCGCTGCCCCCCGAGTGCCCGCGGTGGCCGGTGACGCCCGATCTCGACACGGTGACGGTGATCCCGCTCGCGCTGTACGACGGGTACGTTCCGCCGGTCAAGCCCGAGACTCCCGACGTCAAGGTGAGCGCCGCGTGGCTGATCGAGCAGGCAGGCATCCGCAAGGGCTTCGCGCTGCCGAGGTCGCGGGCCTCCGTGTCGACCAAGCATGCGCTCGCCCTCACCAACCGGGGCGGTGCGACAGCCGCCGAGGTGTCGGAGCTCGCACGGTTCATCCAGAGCCGGGTGCACGCGGAGTTCGGGCTCGTGCTGCAGCCCGAACCGGTGCTGCTCGGCGTGGAACTGTAGTCACGCCCGGCCGTCCGCGACCGATCGACTGACAACGTCGACGGTTCGCCGTACACTCGCGGCATGAGCGGACTGATCCCGTACCTGATGTTCCCCGGCAACGCCGCTGAGGCGTTGGAGCACTACCGCGCCGTCTTCGGCGGGGAGCTGCAGCTCGTCGACTATGCGCAGGCGGGTCGCCACGACGGCCCGGGAGACGCGGTCGCGCACGGGCAGCTGTCCGGTCCGGTCGAGGTGGCCGGGGCCGATGCCGGGGCCGACGACGACGCCGTGCAGATGAGCGGGATGTTCCTCTCGCTGCTCGGCACCGCCGACGCGTCGACCCTCACCGGCTGGTTCGACCGCCTGTCGAACGGCGGCCGCGTCATCGACCCGTTGCAGAAGAGACCCTGGGGCGACTACGACGGCACGCTCGTCGACCGGTACGGCATCCGCTGGCTCATCGGATTCCGCGACGAGGACTGATCTCGGTGCCGCGCGGCCGCCGGCGTCAGGAGAACAGCCGCTGCAGGCGCTGCACGCCTTCGAGGAGCTGGTCGTCACCGAGCGCGTACGACATGCGGATGTACCCCGACGGGCCGAAGGCCTCGCCCGGGACCACGGCGACCTCGGCCTGCTCGAGAATGAGGTCGGCGAGCTCGAGCGACGTGGTCGGCGTCACGCCGCCCCAGGTGCGGCCGAGAAGGCCCTGCACGTCGGGGTAGACGTAGAAGGCGCCCAGGGGGTTCGGCACGACGAGGCCCTCGATCTTCGACAGCTCCGAGACGATCAGGCGGCGACGGCGGTCGAACGCCTCACGGAACTGCTCGGCCTCGGTCTGCGGTCCGTTGAGGGCCGCGATGGCCGCCTTCTGGGCGACGTTGTTCACGTTGCTCGTCAGGTGCGACTGCAGGTTGCCGGCGATCTTGATGGCGTCGGCGGGCCCGACCATCCAGCCCACGCGCCAGCCGGTCATCGCATACGTCTTCGCGACGCCGTTGACGAGGATCGTCTGGCCGGCGACCTCGGGCACGGCCTCGACGACCGAAGTCGCCGTGACGCCCTCGTAGGTCAGGTTCTGGTAGATCTCATCGCTGATGATCCAGATGCCGTGCTCGAGCGCCCACTCGCCGATCGCCCTGGTCTCCTCGGCGGTGTAGACCGATCCCGTGGGGTTCGACGGTGAGACGAACACGAGGGCGGTGGTGCGCGCGGTGCGCGCGGCCTCGAGCTGCTCGACGGTGACCTTGTACTCCTGGTCGGCGCCGGCGAACACCTCGACCGGGGTGCCGTCGGCGAGGCGGATGGCCTCGGGGTAGGTGGTCCAGTACGGCGCGGGCAGCAGCACCTCGTCGCCGGGGTTCACGACCGCCTGGAATGCCTGGTAGACGGACTGCTTGCCGCCGTTGGTCACGATGACCTGGCTCGGCGAGACCTCGAGGCCGGAGTCGCGCAGCGTCTTCGCAGCGATCGCCTCGCGGAGCGCGGGCAGGCCGGGAGCCGGGGTGTACCGGTAGCTCGCCGGGTCGGCGAGGGCCTCGGCCGCGGCGTCGACGATGAACTGCGGGGTCGCGAAGTCGGGCTCGCCCGCCGCGTAGGAGATGATCGCCTTGCCGTCGGCCTTGAGGGCCTTGGCCTTGGCGTCGACCTTGAGGGTCGCCGATTCGGCGATGGCGGACAGCTTGCGGGAGAGAGGAGCGCGTTCGGTCACGACTACGAGCGTACTCGGATGACGCGTCGCACCGCCGGGTGGGTCGTCATCAAGAATCCGTGTTCTTGCGCGCCACGCTCGGACACGCGTTCCCGCGGGCACCGCTCAGGCGGTCGTGAACCCGTGCGCGCGGGCGACGGCGTCCAACGTGATGCGGCCGCCCTGCACGTTCAGGCCCTTCGCCAGCGAGGCGTCGGCGGAGGCTGCCGCCTCCCAGCCCTTGCCGGCGATCGCCGAGACGTAGGGCAGGGTCGCGTTGGTCAGAGCGCGGGTCGCGGTCTCGGGCACGGCACCCGGCATGTTGGCGACGCAGTAGTAGATCGAGTCGTGCACCGCGAAGGTGGGGTCATCGTGCGTGGTCGGGCGCGAGCCCTCGAAGCATCCGCCCTGATCGATCGCGATGTCGACGAGCACCGAGCCCGGCTTCATCGCCGCCACCATGTCGTCGGTGACGAGCTTGGGCGCCGCTGCGCCGGGGATCAGCACCGAGCCGATCACGAGGTCGGCGGTCGCCAGCTCCTCGGCGATGTCGTAACGGCTGGAGGCGCGGGTCTGCAGCGCGCCGCCGTAGCGGTGCTCGAGCTCGCGGAGCCGGGGGAGGGAGATGTCGATCACGGTGACCGTGGAGCCCAGTCCCAGTGCGTTCGCGGCGGCGTGCTCGCCGGCGACGCCTCCGCCGATCACGACCGTCTTGGCGCGGGGCGTGCCGGCGATGCCGCCCATCAGCACGCCGCGCCCTCCGGCGGAGCGCATCAGCGAGTACGACCCCATCGTCACGGAGAGCCGGCCGGCGATCTCGCTCATGGGCACGAGCAGCGGCAGGCTGCGGTCGGGCAGTTGCACGGTCTCGTAGGCGACGGCGGTCGTGCCCGCATCGACCAGCGCGGTCGTCAGGGCGCGGTCGGCGGCGAGGTGGAGATAGGTGAAGAGCGTGAGGTCGGGACGCAGGAAGCCGTACTCCTGCGCGATGGGCTCCTTCACCTTGATCAGCAGGTCGGCCTCGCCCCAGGCCTCGTCCGCCGTCGCGACGATCTCGGCACCCGCGGTGCGGTAGGCCTCGTCGGAGATGCCCGACCCGACACCCGCCCCGGACTGCACCAGCACCCGATGGCCTTCGTGCACCAGACGGTCGGCGCCCGCGGGGGTGAGCGCGGTGCGGTTCTCGTTGTTCTTGACCTCGGTCGGTACGCCGATCTTCATCGATCCTCCAGGTGCGGTGTGGGTGCACCCAGAATCGCAGAAACGTCGATCCGAAGACAGAATCACTGAAGAAGATTCGCATCGAGACGAATTCCTGCATAATCGTTCGCATGGAGACCTCTGCGGAGCCCCCTCGTCCGAACACTCTTCGGGCCCCCGCGCTCGACGCCGTCGATGCGCGCATCGTCACGCTGCTGAGTGCGGACGGGCGGATGACGAACGCCGAACTCGCCGGGCACCTCGGTGTCGCGCCCTCGACGGCCCACTCGCGGCTGCGCGCACTGGTCGATCGAGGGGTCATCACCGGCTTCCACGCCAGTGTGGACGAGCGGATGCTGGGCGCCGGCCTGCAGGCCGTGATCGGCGTCACGCTGCGACCGAGCGGACGACGCGAGAGCATCGTGGAGTTCGCCGATCGGGTGCGGGTGCTCCCCCAGGTGATCCAGGTGTTCTTCCTCGGCGGGGATGACGACTTCCTGCTGCACATCGCTGTCGCCGATTCCTCCGAGATGCGCGAGTTCGTGCTCGAGCACCTCTCGGCGCAGAGCAGCGTCGCATCCACGCGCACCAGCATCGTGTTCGACTACCACCGCAACTCCGTCGCCGCCTCGTTCCGCTGAGCCGGAGCATCGGAGCGAGAGGCCGCTGGCGGCCGCCGGGTCAGGAGCCGAACGCGGCGGGGAGGGCGCAGTAGTCGGCGAACCTGCGGGTCGGATGCTCGGGATCGGTGACATCCACCAGCGCCGAGGCGATTGTGTGCGGCTGCTCGTCGCCCGCGAGCTGCCAGAGGGTGAAGTTCCACATGCCGCGAGCGTCGGGGCCGAGCAGCGCGGCGGGTCCCGAGACGATCAGGACGGTGCCCGCGGTGTCGTTCGCGCGGAACGGCGAGATGACGACGTCGCGCAGTACGGGGGAGTCGACGTCGTCGCTGTGCACGCGCTCGACCGACTGCCCGGCGGCGGTGAGGGCTGCGGCGAGGTCGTCGGCGGCCCGGCGGGAGCGCCCGGCATCCGCACCGGCGACGGCCAGAAGGCGGGTGCCGCGGGGGTAGAGGTGCAGGAACTCCGCGGCGATGTCGGTCCAGACGTCGGTCATGTCCTCAGGCTACGCCCGCGTGGACGACTGAGGTCTCAGCCGTACATCAGGATGAAGGTGATGAAGGACAGTACGTGCAGGACGATGCCGAAGGACGCGAGGGTGCGGACGCCGGTGCACTGCGGGATGCCGATGGTCAGCAGCAGCGCGATTACGCCCACCAGGCTCCAGATCCAGGAGGTCCAGACGAAGAGCACCGGGAGGAAGAGCGCGTAGCCGCCGCCGGCGAGGAGCGCGAGGACGACAAGCAGCAGTGCGAGGATCCAGGTCCCCAATGAGAGCCAGGCGGTCACCGATGCGCCGATGTACCGTCCTCCCCGCGGCGGTGCGTGCGGCGTGGGCACCGGAAGGCGCGTCGCCGGGGGTGGAGTGAACGGCGAGGAGGCGGGCCGGGACTCGGAGGCGTCGCTCATCGACACAGCGTGGCACAGCGGGCATACGGATGCCGGCATGAATCGCCCGCATCCGCTCCCGTCGCGCCTTGCGTCTCGCGGCTGAACCGGTCGACGCAGAGGCGCGACGGGAGGGCGGTGTCAGTCCTCGACCAGGAACCGCGAGTAGGCGCCGAGGGTGAGGAACGCGGGGAAGTCCTCCTTCAGCGCGACGTCGCGGAACACCGACGCCGCATCGTCGAAGCGGTCGCCGTCGGTGCGGTCGACGGTGTCGAGCACCTCGCCGATCAGACCCTCCACGTACTCGGCCGTGATCGGCGTGCCGTCCTCGGTCGTGCGGTCCTGGTGGATCCACTGCCACACCTGCGAGCGGCTGATCTCGGCGGTCGCCGCGTCCTCCATCAGGTTGTCGATGGCCACGGCGCCGAGGCCGCGCAACCACGCTTCGAGGTATCGGATCGCCACCGAGACGTTGTCGCGCACGCCCTGACCGGTGATCGGCCGTCCGATGTGCAGATCGAGCAGCTGCGCCGCCGTCACCGAGACCTCGGGGCGTGAGCGGTCGATCTGGTTCGTCCCGTCGCCGAGCACGGCATCGAATTCGGCCTGAGCGGTCGGGATCAGGTCGGGGTGCGCCACCCAGGTGCCGTCGAAGCCGTCCCCGGCCTCGCGGCGCTTGTCGGCCGTGACCTTCTCGATCGCCCGCGCCGTCACCTCGGGGTCGCGCCGGTTCGGGATGAAGGCGCTCATGCCGCCGATCGCGTAGGCGCCCCGCTTGTGGCAGGTCTGCACGAGCAGTTCGGTGTAGGCCCGCATGAAGGGCACCGTCATCGTGACCTCGCTGCGGTCGGGGAGCACGAAGCGGGCGCCGCGACCACGGTAGTTCTTGATGATCGAGAAGATGTAGTCCCAGCGACCCGCGTTCAACCCCGCGCAGTGATCACGCAGTTCGTAGAGGATCTCGTCCATCTCGAACGCCGCGGGCAGCGTCTCGATGAGCACCGTCGCGCGGATGGTCCCGTGCGGGATCCCCACGTACTCCTCGCTGAACGAGAACACGTCGTCCCACAGCTTCGCCTCCTCGCTGGATTCCAGCTTCGCGAGGTAGAAGTACGGCCCGCGACCGTTCGCGATCAGCTCCTCCGCGTTGTGCAGGAAGTACAGACCGAAGTCGACGAGCGACCCGGATGCCGCGGTGCGGCGCCCCGCGCGGTCGATGAACTGCAGGTGCTTCTCGGGGAGGTGCCAGCCGCGGGGACGCATCACGATCGTGGGGGTGCGCTCCGCGGTGACGCGGTACTCCTTGCCCTCCGGCGACGTGAACGACAGCGTGCCGCGGATGGCGTCGCGCAGCGAGAGCTGTCCCTCGATGACGTTCCGCCAGGTGGGGCTCGTGGCGTCCTCCTGGTCGGCCAACCAGACTCGGGCTCCCGAGTTCAGGGCGTTGATCGTCATCTTCGGATCCGTCGGCCCGGTGATCTCGACGCGGCGGTCCTCGAGCCCGGGACCTGCTCCCGCCACCCGCCACGCGGCGTCGTCGCGGATGTGCCTGGTGTCGTCGCGGAACCGCGGGTCGTGCCCGGTGCCGATCTCGAAGTGCCGTCGCAGGCGGTCGGCGAGCCGGTCGTGGCGGCGCGACGCGAAGCGGTGGTGCAGCTCGGTGAGAAAGGCGATGGCCTCGGGGGTGAGGATCTCGTCGTAGTGCTCTCGCAGCGGACCCGTCACGGTGATCGCGGGGCCCTGCTGGGTGGTCTGGATCGGAGCGGTGGTCGGGGGAGCGGTGGGAGTGGTCATGGTCGTGGTCCTTTTCATCGGGTGGCCCTTCGTCTCGTCGTATCCGGTTCCTGAGCGAGCGGAGCGAGACGAAGGGCGCGAAGGTGGTCGTCCTTCGTCTCGTCACGTCCGGTTCCTGAGCGAGCGGAGCGAGACGAAGGGCGCGAAGGGCGCGAAGGGCGCGAAGGGCTGGAAGGGCGGGGGAGGTGGTCGTCCTTCGTCTCGTCGCTGCGCTCCTCGCTCAGGAACCGGGAAGGTGCTCGGTTCCTGAGCGAGCGGAGCGAGACGAAGGGCGCGAAGGGCGCGAAGGGTGGGAAAGGTGGTCGCCCTTCGTCTCGTCGCTGCGCTCCTCGCTCAGGAACCGCGGAGCGAGACGAAGGGCGGGGTGTTCAGTGGAACTGCGCGGTCTCGGTGGAGCCGGCGAGCGCGAGGGTCGCGCTGTCGGGGTTGAGTGCGGTCGAGATCACGTCGAAGTATCCGGTTCCCGCCTCGCGCTGGTGCTTGGTGGCGGTGTAGCCGTTCGCCTCGTCGGCGAACTCGGCTTCCTGCAGTTCGACGTAGGCGCTCATGGCGCGTTCGGCGTAGCCGCGGGCGAGATCGAACATGGAGTGGTTCAGGGCGTGGAAGCCGGCGAGGGTGATGAACTGGAAGCGGTACCCCAGCTCGGCCAGCTCCTGCTGGAACGTCGAGATCTCGGCGTCGGAGAGATGACGCTTCCAGTTGAAGCTCGGTGAGCAGTTGTAGGCGAGCAGCTTGCCCGGGTGCCTGGCATGGATCGCCGCGGCGAACTCGCGCGCCAGCTCGATGTCGGGCTCCCCGGTCTCCACCCAGAGCAGGTCGGCGTAGGGCGCGAAGGCGAGGCCGCGGCTGATGACCGACTCGATGCCGGGGCGGATGCGGTAGAAGCCCTCGGCGGTGCGCTCACCGGTGGTGAACCGCTGGTCCCGCTCGTCGACGTCGCTGGTGAGCAGATCGGCGGCGAGAGCATCCGTCCTGGCGATGATGACCGTCGGCACGCCGGCGACGTCCGCGGCGAGGCGGGCCGCGTTGAGCGTGCGGATGTGCTGCTGTGTGGGGACGAGGACCTTGCCGCCCAGGTGCCCGCACTTCTTCTCGCTCGCCAGCTGGTCCTCCCAGTGGATGGCGGCGGCGCCGGCCTGGATCAGCGACTGCGCGAGTTCGTAGGCGTTGAGCGGACCGCCGAAGCCGGCTTCGGCGTCGGCGACGATCGGCGCGAGCCAGTCCCGGGTGATCTCGCCTTCGGCGTGCTCCAGCTGGTCCTGACGGATCAGCGCGTTGTTGATGCGGCGGACCACGGCAGGCACCGAATTCGCGGGGTAGAGCGACTGGTCGGGGTACGTCTGCCCGGCGAGGTTGCCGTCGGCGGCGACCTGCCAGCCCGAGAGGTAGATCGCCTTGAGGCCCGCCCGCACCTGCTGCACGGCCTGCCCGCCGGTGTAGGCACCGAGCGCCCGCACGTAGTCCTCGGTGTGCAGCAGGTTCCAGAGGTTCTCGGCCCCGCGGTGGGCGAGGGTGGAGTCCTCGCGGACCGACCCGCGGACGCGGATGACGTCGTCGGCCGAGTACGTGCGCTCGACGCCGTCCCACCGCGGATCCGTCTCCCAGATCTCCTGCAGCTCGGCGGCCGTCTGAACCTGGTCGCCGGCGCGAAGACCCGCGGGGCGGGGTGTGTGATTCTGAGCGGTGTTCGTCATGGTGTCTCCTCCGTGGGATGCCCGGACCGTGAAGCCGGGTGGCGTGTTCCCACTGTGTGTGAAGAAGTCCCGCTCCACTGACCGATCCCTGTGTGAAGATCGCTCGAAATTCTGTTTCTGTGACAGAATCGGCCCCATGAGCACCTCCACGGTCGAAGAAGACGCCGACGCTCTCACGATCGGACGCCGCATCCGTCAGCTGCGCACGGCGCGCGGGATGACCCTGGACGACCTCGCCGCGGCCGTCGATCGGGCCCCGAGCCAGATGTCAATGATCGAGACCGGCAAGCGGGAGCCGAAGCTCACGCAGCTGCAGGCGATCGCGCGGGCACTCGGTGTCACGATCGACGCGCTGCTCGAGGGAGAGCCGCTCGACGAGCGCAGCGCGATCGAGATCGCCCTCGAACGGGCCATGAAGGGGCAGACGTTCCAGGCGCTCGGGATCGAGCCGTTCCGCATCGCCAAGAGCATGCCGACGGATGCTCTCAAGGCGTTGCTGGCTCTGCACGGCGAGATCGATCGGCTCAAGGACGAGCGGGCGGCCACACCGGAGGAGGCCAGGCGTGCGAACGTCGAGCTCCGTCATCTGATGCGCAGGCAGGACAACCACTTCGCCGACCTCGAGGCGAAGGCGGCGGAGCTCCTCGCCGCGGTGCGCCACCCCGGCGGTCCGCTCACCCAGCGGACCGCATCGGAGATCGCCGCGCATCTCGGCTTCACGCTGCACTATGCCCCCGACCTTCCGCAGACGACGAGGAGCGTCGCCGATCTCGCCCACGGGCGGCTGTACCTGTCGAGCAGCGTGCCGGCCAAGGGCGACGCGAGGACGGCCGTGCTGCAGGCGCTCTCGAGTCGCATCCTCGGACACTCCGAGCCCCGCAGCTACGCGGAGTTCCTCCGCCAGCGCGTCGAGACCAACTACCTCACCGGCGCGCTGCTGATCCCGGAGGCGCACGTGGTGCCGGCGCTGCGGGAGGCGAAGACGCGCAGGGCGATCTCGATCGAGGATCTGCGCGACGCGTACTCGGTCTCGTACGAGACGGCGGCGCATCGCTTCACGAACCTCGCGACCCGCCACCTCGACATCCCCGTGCACTTCCTCAAGGTGCACGAGTCCGGCACCATCACGAAGGCGTACGAGAACGACGACGTGAACTTCCCGACCGATCGGCTCGGCGCGATCGAGGGGCAGATGTGCTGCCGTCGCTGGACCAGTCGCGTGGTCTTCGACGAGGACGACCGCTTCAATCCGTACTACCAGTACACCGACACCGGCAACGGCACCTACTGGTGCACGGCCAGGGTGGAGGCGTCGAGCGAGGGACTGCACTCGGTCAGCGTGGGCGTGCGCTTCGATGACACGAAGTGGTTCGTCGGGCGGGACACCCCGCACCGGGGCGTGTCGAAGCACTCGGTGGAGGTCTGCTGTCGCAGGGCTCCCGCCGAGCTCGAGGGGCGGTGGCGCGAGAACTCGTGGCCCAACGTGAAGACGCCGCGCACGCTGCTCGCGACCCTGCCCACGGGGTCGTTCCCCGGCGTCGACACCACCGACGTCTACGAGTTCCTCGAGGCGCACGCGCCCCGCTGAGGTCGGTCAGTCGGTGAGACGGTTTCGCGCCGCGGCGCGCCAGGATTCAAGATGCGTCGGAAGGTCGACGATGAGCGTCTGCCAGAAGAGGTCGTCGTTCATAGAGCGATAGCCGGAGTGCGCGGCGATGTTTCGCATCGTGATGAGTGCGCGTCTGACCTCGTCGGCGACGTCGCCCAGGTGCGCCTCGAACTCCTCGGTTTCGAACAGCGCCGCGGCGCGGATGACCGCCATCGACCCCGAGGCGTACGCGGGTGAGTCTCGAACGAAAGCCTCTCGCCCGCCCGAGACCGCGTGGTCGAGAAGCGTCGAGATGGCGTCGAGGCTGTCGTTCACTTTGATGAGCGAGATCTCGGCTGCCGTGGCGCCGTCGCCCGCGCGGGGAACACGGGTGAACGAGTGTCCGTGCGGCCGGCTCTGATCGCTCATAGCGGCACGAGGGTGGTGTCGTCGAGGAAAGCGGGGCGTGCGGCGTCGTCCACCACGATGTCCACCGGGAACCCGGTGAGAGCCTCGACGTCGTTCTGGAACAGCGCGACATCGAAGTAGCTGCGGTCCGCGTCCACGCGTGCCAAGAGATCGATGTCGGAGGTGAAGTGGTCGGTGCCCCGCGCGACGGAGCCGAAGACGCGGATGTCTCGAATACCGCGTCGGGCACCTGCGGCGACGATCGCTGCCGCCGTCTCTTCCAGCGGGAGGCTCGGCCGATAGTCGGCAGCGCTCAACAGCCGCTCCAGCGCATCGGGCCCCACAGCACGACGCCCGGCTTCGATGGCCGCGATGTTCGGCTGGCTCATCCGCGCCGCTCGCGCGAGTTGAGCCTGAGTCATCTGCCGATCTGCTCGTGCCGCGGCGACGAGGGCCGCGCTGCGCTGAGGGTCGAAACGGTGAGCCATGAGATACCTCCGTGATATAGCGTACGGGCATCTCTCGGCTCGGGGAAGGCGCTCTCAGGGGCAGGGGGGTTGAGTGAACACCGAACACGTGTTAGGTTTTCGCAGATCGACGCGCTGCGATCGGCGGCGCCGTTCTCGACGAGGAGACACGATGAAGCGATGGATGAGCGCAGTGGCGACGGCCGGACTGGTCGTCTCGGGATTGGCACTCGCGGGCCCGGCGGTCGCCGGCGGCGGTCCGGAGGGCGGGGGCGGCAGACCGGGGACGCAAGAGCTCGAGCGTTGGGCGACCGACACCTGGCGGTCACTCGATGCGATGACCGACGAGCAGACGGGCCTGCCGTCCGACAACGTCACCGGCGATCTGCAGACCCCGGGGGAGTACACCTCTCCGACCAACATCGGCGGATATCTGTGGTCGACCGTGACCGCGCGCGACCTGGGCATCATCGACGATGCCGAGGCGCACTCCCGCCTGTCGACGACCCTCGACACGCTCGCCGGCCTCGAACGCAACGACGCGAGCGGCATGTTCTACAACTGGTACTCGCCCACCACGGGAGAGAAGCTGACGACGTGGCCCGACTCGGGTGACACCGTGTACCCGTTCCTCAGCACCGTCGACAACGGATGGCTCGCCGCCTCGCTGCGCATCGTCCGCGAAGCGGATCCCGCCCTCGCGGGTCAGGCCGATGCCCTCTACGACTCGATGAACTTCGCATCGTTCTTCGACCCCGCAGGCGCCGCCGGTCTCCCGGCCGGCACGAATCGCGGCGGCTTCTGGGATGCCCCGCCGCCGGACTGCAGCGTCGAGGCGCCCATGTACAACGGCTCGGGGGCGACGGCGTTCTACACCTGCCATCACTACGACACCACCGTCAGTGAGAGTCGCATCGCGACCTACCTGGGCATCGCGAACGGGCAGATCCCCGCGACCGCGCTGTACGGCACCCACCGCACGATGCCTCCCGGATGCGACTGGGCCTGGCAGGAGCAGCTGCCGCAGGGCGAGTACCGCACCTACGACGGCGTCGAGGTCTGGGAGGGCGCCTACTCCTACGACGGGATGTCGTTCGTCCCGAGCTGGGGCGGCAGCATGTTCGAGTCGCTGATGCCCGACCTGCTCGTGCCCGAGACGAAGTGGGGGCCGAAGTCCTGGAAGCTCAACCACCCCATCACGGTCGCCGTGCAGAAGCAGCACGGGCTCGATGAGGCCGGATACGGATACTGGGGCTTCTCGCCCGCGAGCGATCCGTTCGGCGGATACGCGGAGTACGGCGTGGACATCGCCGGCATGCGGTCGGACGGCTACACCTCGGACGCCGAGAAGACCGACGTCGACGTCGACCGGCCGGGATGCGCGGAGGGCACGAATCCCGCACCCGAGTTCGGCGACGGGGTCGTGACCCCGCACGCGGCCTTCCTCGCCCTGCCCTATGACCGCAAGGGCGCGCTGCGCAACCTCGAGGGCATCGAGAAGGACCTCGGTGCCTACGGACCCGGCGGGTTCTACGACGCCGTCGCCGTGAAGAGCGGCACGGTCGCCGAACGCTACCTGTCGCTGGACCAGTCGATGATCATGGCCGCGATCGGCAACGAGCTCACGAAAGATACACTCAAGGACTACTTCGTGGACCGCGAGATGGAGCAGCGCCTGCGGCCCGCGATGAGACAGCAGGTATTCGGCTCGTCATGGGGAGCGGGGCACGGCCACCACGGCTGAGCCCGCCTCGCTGCGCGGGAGGACACGGAGTGGGCGATGAGCACGGATGAGCGGTCGGCAGCGGCACGAAGGCCCCGTGGCCCGTACGCCACGGGGCAGGCCCGCCGACAGGCCATCGTCGACGAAGCGCTCGCGGTGTTCTCCCGCACGGGATTCCACGGTGGATCCCTGCGGGAGATCGCGAAGCGGGTCGGTGTGACGCCGGCGGGGCTGCTGCACCACTTCGCCGACAAGGAGGAGCTGTTCGCCGAGGTGCTGCGTCAGCGCGACGAGAAGGTGCGGGCGGCCGCGGGCGACCCGGCGGAGCACACGCTGATCGAGCAGGCCAAGAGGGTCGTGGCCCACAACCGGACCTCGCGCGGTCTGACGTCGCTGTACGCGATCATCTCGGCGGAGGCCACCGACCCCGACCACCCCTCGCACGTCGACTTCGCGGCCCGCTACCGTGACCGTGCCGCCGACGCCGAGCAGATCCTCCGCCGCGGGCAGGTCGACGGCGAGGTGCGCGACGACATCGATCCCGGCCGTGCGGCGCGACTGATCAGTGCGGTGATGGACGGCATCCAGCTGCAGTGGCTCCTCGACGACTCCGTCGACATGGTCCTGCTCTTCGAGGAGTTCGTCGCGGGCTATCTGACTCCCGCCGCGGCGCCGACCGGCTGAGAGCGTCGTCAGTCCCTAGCGGTCTGCAGGAGCGCCCACAGCTCGGCGCGCGCCGGGAACGACGACAGGTCGAACCCCAGCAGCACGCCCGCCTGGGCGATGCGGGAGCGCAGAGTGTGCCGGTGCACGCCGAGCACCGAGGCTGCGGCCTCGCTCTTCGCGTCGTGCTCCAGCCAGATGCGCACCGAGGTCTCCAGTTCGCCGCCGGTCCTGGTGTCGTGGTCGCGGAGAGGGGCGAGACGGGACTCGGCCACCAGGCGCGCCTCGTCGGTCGCGAGTGCGCTGAGGATGCTGGAGCCCACCGTGTCGGCGTAGGCGAAGACTCCCGGATCCTGCTGCTGCCGGAGCGCGGCGAGGGCCTGGGCATGCGCGCGGGAGAAGGCGTCGTACGACTCCGAGCCCGACGCCCCGATGCGCACGCCGAAGCGGGTGGCCACCTCGTCGAGCAGAGACGCGTCCGCGGCGGAGAGGCAGAGCACGACGCCGTCCGCCGATTCCGCGAGGAAGCTCGCCGTGCCGTGCTCGCTGCGCCGCCGCTCCCACCAGTCCGTCAGGGGGCCGGCCGGTCCGTCCGCGGCGACGGCGACGATCACCGGAGCCGCGGGCATGCTGCCGAGCACCCGGCGGGCGAGCGCGGGGTCGTCGCCGAGCAGCGAGCCCAGCAGCTGCGAGTGCAACCGGCGGCGGCTGCGGGCCAGCTGATCGCTCTGCTCGAGGGCGAGACCCGCCATCGCGATCACCGATGTCACGACGGTGCGCGCCTCGGCGTCGAGAGCATCGACGGCGAGGGCGATGACGCCCCGCAGGTGCCCGCCGCGCCCGACCGTGAAGAGCGTGAAGGTGCGTTCGTCGATGGTGAGCGACTGCCCGGTCTCCAGCCCGCGCGCGAGCACCTCGGTGGCGCGGACGCCGAGCGGGGCGAGCGCCTCCGGCGGCAGGGCCGAGGGGGGATGCGAGAGCTGCAGCGCGCCGGAGGCGTCGTACATCCCGACCCAGACGCCGAGCCGGCGGCCGAGCTCCGCGACCGTCGCATCCAGGCCCCGGGGGCGGAGCGCCGCCAGGGCGAGCGCGCGCTGCGTGTCGAGTGCCCAGGACCTGCGGGCGTACGCCTGAGCGGCGATCGCCTCGGAGTGCGCGCGGGCGACGGCGATGAACGGCGTGCGGTAGGGCACCTCGAACAGCGGTATGCCTCGGCGCGCGCATTCGACGACGAGCTCGTCGGGCACCCCGGCGCGGTGCACGTCGGAACCGAAACCCAGGCCGAGCACGCCGCGATCGGAGAGCCGATCGACGTAGACGTCGAGGTCGGCATCGGCATCGAACTGCGTGCCGGTGGTCAGCAGCGCGAGATCCTCGGCGAGGAACGGCGTCGGGTCGGCGAGGTCGGAACTGTGCACCCAGCGCAGCGGGCGGTCCAGTGCACCGGCCGGCAGCAGGTCCTCCCGGGAGACGAGACGCAGCCCCAGATCGGTGCGAGCGAGCAGGGCGTGCAGCGTCGGCTGCTCGGTCGCATCCATGTCGATGTCCTCCTGACCGTCGCGCTGAACTGTACGGCGCGGCGATGATCCTGATCAGATTGTACAGTCTGGCGAATGCAGGGGCCCCCGCCGCGGTCGTACGCTCGCCCACATGGCACTCCTCGACACCGCAGCAGTCGCAGTTCCCCTCGGCGGGCCCGACCTCCCCCAGGAGCGTCGACTCGTGACCGACCTCCCCGGCCCCCGGTCGGCCGAGATCCTCGCCCGCAAGGCCGACGCCGTCGCCGCCGGTGTCGGGCACACCGTTCCCGTCGCGGCCGTCGCGGCCGGCGGAGGCGTGGTCGTCGACGCCGACGGCAACTCCCTGATCGACCTCGGCTCCGGCATCGCCGTGACCACGGTCGGCAACGCGCACCCGAAGGTCGCCGCGGCCGTCGCCGCGCAGGCCGCGCAGTTCACGCACACCTGCTTCATGATCTCGCCCTACGAGTCGTACATCGGCGTCGCCGAGGCGCTCAACCGGCTCACCCCCGGCGACTTCGCCAAGAAGAGCGCTCTGTTCAACTCCGGCGCCGAAGCCGTCGAGAACGCGATCAAGATCGCGCGCAAGCACACCGGTCGCCAGGCGGTCGTCGCGTTCGACCACGGCTACCACGGCCGCACCAACCTCACGATGGCCCTGACCGCGAAGTCGATGCCGTACAAGAGCGGCTTCGGACCGTTCGCCCCCGAGGTCTACCGCGCGCCGATGTCGTACCCCTTCCGCGACGGGCTCGAGGGTGGCGAGGCGGCCTCCCGCGTCATCCTGCAGCTCGAGAAGCAGATCGGCGCCGACAACCTGGCGGCCGTGATCATCGAGCCCATCCAGGGCGAGGGCGGCTTCATCGTCCCCGCCGACGGATTCCTCCCCGCGATCGCGTCGTGGTGTCGTGCCAACGGCGTCGTCTTCATCGCCGACGAGGTGCAGACCGGCTTCGCGCGCACCGGCCACATGTTCGCCAGCGAGATCTTCGGCATCGAGCCCGACCTCATCACCACCGCCAAGGGCATCGCCGGCGGGCTGCCCCTCGCCGCTGTCACCGGCCGCGCCGAGATCATGGACGCCTCCCACTCCGGCGGCCTCGGCGGCACCTACGGCGGCAACCCGATCGCCTGTGCCGCGGCGCTCGCCGCGATCGACGTCTTCGAGAACGACGGCGTGATCGAGCGCGCGCGAGAGATCGGCGAGATCCTCACACGTCGCCTCGGCGAGATGCAGGAGAAGGATGCCCGCATCGGAGACATCCGCGGACACGGCGCCATGATCGCCGCCGAGTTCGTCGATCCCGAGACGAAGGCGCCCGACGCCGCGCTCACCGCGGCGGTCGCCAAGGCCTGCGTCGCGCAGGGGGTCATCGTCCTCACCTGCGGCACCTATGGCAATGTCATCCGCTTCCTCCCTCCGCTCGCCATCGGCGACGACCTGCTGAACGAGGGTCTCGACGTGGTCGCCGCCGCACTCGCCCAGGCCTGACATGTCGGCGGAATCGGAATCGCAGTGGGACCGGCCCGTCTCTCCTGAGACGTCGGCCGGTTTCGCCGGCGCCAACCCGCGCACGAAGAAGCTGCGGTCCCGTCACATCACGATGATCACCCTCGGGGGGATCATCGGCGCGAGCCTCTTCGTCGGATCCGGCAACGTCATCCGCACGGTCGGGCCTGCTGCCGTGGTCTCCTACCTCATCGGCGGACTGCTCGTGTTCCTCGCGATGCGCATGCTCGGCGAGATGGCGGCCTCGCGCCCGGCCATCGGCTCCTTCATGGAGTACGCCAGGGTCGGCCTCGGCAATTGGGCCGCCTACCTGGTGGGGTGGCTGTACTGGTACTTCTGGGTCGGGGTGCTCGCCTACGAGGCGGTGCTCGGCGGCGAGACCCTGGCGGGCTGGTTCCCGGTCGTCCCCTCGTGGGCATGGTCGCTGGTCCTCATCGCGATCTTCGTCGGCACGAACGTCATCTCGGTCCGCACCTTCGGTGAGGTCGAGTTCTGGCTCGCCAGCATCAAGGTGCTCGCCATCGTCGTGTTCCTCGGCGCCGGTCTGCTGTTCGCGTTCGGCCTCTGGCCGAATTCCGAGGTCTCGGTCTCGAACCTGTGGGAGCACGGGGGCTTCGCCCCGAACGGCTTCGGCGTCGCGTTCACGGGGGTCGCGCTGGTGATCTTCTCGTACTTCGGCACCGAGATCGCCGTGATGGCATCCGCCGAGTCCGAGGACCCGGCGAAGGGGATCCGCCAGGCGACGAGCACGATCATCTGGCGGATCCTGCTCTTCTTCGTCGGATCGGTGCTCATCATCGTCACGGTGGTGCCCTGGGACGAGCTCCCCGTCCCGACCGACGTGGCTACCGCCCCGTTCACGTACGCGCTCGAGCAGTTCGGCATCCCCGGTGCGAGCATCATCATGCAGCTCGTCATCTTCACCGCGGTGATCTCGGTCCTGAACTCGGGTCTCTACTCGGCATCCCGCATGTTCTCGGCGCTCGCCGAGCAGGGGTTCGCGCCGCGCATCGTGGCGAAGAAGTCGAAGAGCGGCGTGCCGGTCATGGCGCTGCTCGCCTCGACGATCGGCGGGCTGATCGCCACGCTGGTGAACTTCTTCACGCCGGGGTCGGGGATCTTCGACTTCATCATGAACTCCGCCGGACTCGTCGCACTGTTCGTCTACGTCTTCATCGCGCTGACCCAGTGGCGCCTGCGGCAGCGGATGACGTCGGAGGAGGTCGCGAACCTCACGCTCAAGATGTGGCTGCACCCGTGGCTGAACTTCCTGCTGATCGCGTGCATCGCCGCGGTGGTCGTCGTGATGCTCACGACCGAGGGCGGGCGCACCCAGGTGTGGACGAGCCTGATCGCCACCGGCGTCCTGGTCCTCTTCTGGCCGCTCGTGCGCCGGAATCTCGCGAAGCGCCCCACGGCGCCGACCACCACGACTCCGGGAAGCGACGCCGTCGCGACCTGAACACCCGTCCGGTCGCGATCCATATCGGGGGATGTGGGATCGCGACCGGCACGACACTTTCCAACGAAGGAGAAGCAGATGGCTGAGATCACTCGTGACGTGCTGATCGTCGGCGCCGGAGCCGCAGGGCTCACCGCGGCGAACGACCTGCGCAAGGCCGGCCTGTCGGTCGCCGTGCTGGAGGCCCGCGACCGGGTGGGCGGACGTCTGTGGACCGACGTCGTCGACGGCGCCATGCTCGAGCTCGGCGGCCAGTGGGTCTCGCCGGATCAGGACGCGCTCAAGGACACGATCGAGGAGCTCGGCCTCGAGACCTACAGCCGCTATCGCGAGGGCGACAGCGTCTACGTCGGACCCGACGGACAGGTGCACCGCTTCACCGGCGAGATGTTCCCGGTGTCGGCGGCGACCGAGGCGGTCATCGCCGAGATCACGTCGCAGCTGGACGCGATGGTCGCCGAGATCGACCCGGACCAGCCGTGGGCGCACCCCCGCGCCGCGGAGTGGGACTCGGTGACGTGGGACGCCTGGCTGCGCGCGCAGACCGACGACGACGAGGCCGTGCTGAACCTCGCGTTCGCCACGGGCTCGGCGATGCTCACCAAGCCGACGCACTCGTTCTCGCTGCTGCAGTCGCTGCACATGGCAGCCTCGGCAGGGTCGTACTCGAACCTCGTCGATGCCGACTTCATCCTCGACCAGCGCGTGGTCGGCGGACTGCAGAAGGTGCCGCTGCTGCTCGCCGAGCGCCTGGGCGACGACGTCCTCCTGAACCAGCCGGTGCGCTCGCTCGAGTGGAGCGACGACGGCGTCACGGCGACGACCGACGAGCTCACCGTGCGCGCCCGCTTCGCGATCCTCGCGCACGCTCCCGTGCTCTACAGCCGCATCGCCTTCGTGCCGCCGCTGCCGCGTCGCCAGCACCAGCTGCACCAGCACCTCTCGATGGGCTTCGTGATCAAGGTGCACGCCGTCTACGACCGCCCGTTCTGGCGCGAGCAGGGGCTGAGCGGCACCGCCTTCAGCCCGTACGAGCTCGCCCACGAGGCGTACGACAACACCAATCACGGTGACGAGCGCGGCACCCTGGTCGGCTTCGTCAGCGACCAGAACGCCGACGACCTCTTCGCGCTGTCGGCCGAGGAACGCAAGGAGCGCATCCTCGCCTCGCTGTCGCACTACTACGGACCCGAGGCCGAGAACCCCGTCGTCTACTACGAGAGCGACTGGGGCACCGAGGAGTGGACGCGCGGCGCATACGCCGCCAGCTTCGACATGGGTGGTCTGCACCGCTACGGAGCGGATCTGCGCACCGCCGTCGGCCCGATCCACTTCGCCTGCAGCGACATGGCGGGCGCCGGATTCCAGCACGTCGACGGCGCCATCCGCATGGGGCACCTCGTCGCGTCGACCATCGTCGAGTCCCGCAGGGCAGCCGGCGACCAGGCTGAGGTCGGCTGATGCCCGGCGCGGTCGTCGTGGGGTACACGGCGACGGACGCGGGTGCGGATGCCGCGGCTCTCGGCGCGCGGCTCGCCCGCAGCCTCGGGGCTGTCCTGCATCTCGTGATCGTGCTGCCCTCCGAGGGCACGCGCAGCGCGGCGGTCCCGCCGGAGCGCGCATACGAGGATCACATCCGCCGCCAGGCGAAGGAGTGGCTCGAGGATGCGGTCGTGCGCCTGCCGCAGGAGCTGACCCGCACGGGGCACGTGCGGTTCGGGGAATCCTTCGCCGAAGGGCTGATCGCCGCGGGTGAGGAGTTCGACGCCCGCATCATCGTGGTCGGCACGGCCAACGGCAGCATCTTCGGACGCCACCGCCTCGGCAGTGTGGCGTCGGAGCTGCTGCACTCGTCGACCATCCCGGTCGCGCTCGCCCCTGCGGGCACCGCCGAGGAGGACGATCATGTGCTGCCGCGCGTCACCGTCGCGGTCGGCACCCGCCCCGGCGCCGACAACCTGCTCGACGAGGCGGCGGCGATCGCCACCACGTCGCGAGTCGGTCTCCGCCTGGTCTCCCTCGTCCCGTTCGACGTCCCACCCGGACTCGACACCGGTGCCATCCGACTGGTGGGCACTGAGCACGGCCGCGGCGTGCTCACGGTCGCCAAGGGGCTGCTCCCCGCGGATCTGCCCGCCGACGTCGAGGAGGCTCCCGGCGACACGGTCGAGGATGCGGTGTCGAACCTGTCCTGGCTCCCCGGCGAGGTCGTCCTGGTCGGCTCCAGCCGCCTGGCGCAGCCGCGCCGCCTGTTCCTCGGCTCGACCGCGGCGAAGATGCTGCACGAGCTCCCCGTCCCGATGATCGTCGTCCCGCGCACCCGCGCCGAAGCAGGAGTCCGCTGATGAGCAGCTCGAACCGGGCGACGGAGCCCGAATCCGGTGTGACGACCGGAATCTCGCAGAAGGGCCTCAGCGCGGGGTCCGTCGGCGTGCTCGGCGCCGTGGTCATCGGCGTCTCGACGATCGCCCCCGCGTACACGCTGACCGCCTCGCTCGGCCCGACGGTCGCGGTCGTGGGCACCCAGGTGCCGGCCATCATCCTCGTCGGTTTCATCCCGATGCTGCTGACGGCGTTCGGCTATCGCGAACTGAACCGGATGATGCCGGACTCCGGCACCTCATTCACGTGGGGCGTGCGCGCCTTCGGCCCGTGGATCGGCTGGATGACCGGATGGGGACTCATCGCCGCCACCGTCATCGTGCTGTCGAACCTGGCCGGCATCGCGGTCGAGTTCCTCTTCCTCCTCATCGCACAGCTCTCCGGCAACCCGGGGATCGCCGACCTCGCGTTCAACCCCGTCATCAACGTCGTGGTCTGTCTGCTCTTCATGCTGGGCGCGACGCTCGTGTCGTACCGCGACATGCAGACGACCCAGAAGTTCCAGTACATCCTCGTCGGCTTCCAGGTTCTCGTGCTCGTCGTGTTCGCGACCGTCGCGATCATCAAGGCGGTCTCGGGCGATGCGCCCGAACCCACCGCGTTCTCGTGGTCGTGGTTCAATCCGTTCGAGGTCCCCTCCTTCAGCGCCTTCGCCGCGGGCCTGTCGCTGTCGATCTTCATCTTCTGGGGCTGGGACGTCGTGCTCACCATGAACGAGGAGACGAAGGACCCCGCCAGGACTCCCGGTCGCGCCGCGATGGTCACCGTCTTCGTCGTGGTGAGCCTCTACCTGCTGCTCGCGATCGGCCTGATCATGTTCGCGGGAGTCGGCTCGGGCGCCTACGGTCTCGCGAACGAGGACATATCCGCGAACGTCTTCTTCGCCCTCTCCGACCCGATCCTCGGGCCGCTCGCCTTCCTCGTCTCGCTCGCGGTGCTGTCGAGCTCGGCGGCATCCCTGCAGTCCACGGCGGTCGGCCCCGCCCGCACGCTGCTGGCCATGGGGCACTACGGAGCGCTGCCGAAGAAGTTCGCGCGGGTGAGCCCGCGCTTCTTCACCCCCGGCTACTCCACGATCGTCTCGGCCGTCGTCGCCTCGGTCTTCTACGCCGTGATGCGCCTGGTGAGCGAGAACGTCCTCACCGACACGATCCTCTCGCTCGGCATGATGATCTGCTTCTACTACGGCCTCACGGCGTTCGCGTGCGTCTGGTACTTCCGGCGCCAGTGGTTCGACTCGGCCAGGAGCTTCTTCTTCACGTTCCTGTTCCCGCTCGTCGGCGGCGCCATCCTCGCGGTGCTGTTCGTGACGACCCTCATCGACTCGATGGATCCGGCCTACGGCAGCGGATCCAACATCGGCGGCCTCGGGCTCGTCTTCGTGCTCGGTGTCGGCATCATCGTGATCGGCATCGTGGTCATGATCTGGCAGTCCATCCGTCGCCCCGCGTTCTTCCGCGGCGAGACCCTCGGCGTCGACGCGCCGCCGAGCGCTCGCCGCCGCTGACCCTTCCTCCCGTTCCCACAGAAAGAGATTCCCATGAGCACTCAGACAGAGCAGGCGCTGCTCGACAGCATCCCCACCGGCCTCTTCATCGGCGGCGAGTGGGTCGAGGGCAGCACCGGCAAGACCTTCGACGTGCAGGACCCGGCCACCGGTGCGGTCATCCGCACGATCGCCGACGCGACGCCCGAAGACGGCATCCGCGCGTTGGATGCGGCCGTCGCCGCGCAGGACTCGTGGGCGGCCACGGCGCCGCGCACCCGCAGCGAGATCCTGCGCAAGGCATTCGACCTCGTGCAGGAGCACAAGGAGGACCTCGCGCTGCTGATGACCCTCGAGATGGGCAAGCCGCTCGCCGAGGCCCGCGGAGAGGTCGGATACGGCGGCGAGTTCCTCCGGTGGTTCAGCGAGGAGGCGGTGCGCATCAGCGGCCGCTACGGCATCAACCCCGAGGGCACCGGGCACATGGTGGTCTCGCAGCGTCCCGTCGGCCCGTCGTTCTTCGTCACGCCGTGGAACTTCCCGTTCGCGATGGCGACGCGCAAGATCGCCCCGGCGCTGGCCGCCGGCTGCACGGTCGTGATCAAGCCCCCGGCACTGACCCCGCTGACCACGATCTTCTTCACCTCACTGCTCGAGAAGGCGGGACTTCCGAAGGGCGTCGTGAACGTCGTGCAGACCTCGAAGTCCTCGGCACTGTCTGCCCCGATCATCGCGGACCCGCGGCTGCGCAAGCTCTCGTTCACCGGCTCGACCGAGGTGGGCCGCAAGCTCATCGCCCAGGCCGCCGAGGGCGTGCTGCGTGTGTCGATGGAGCTCGGCGGCAACGCCCCGTTCGTGGTGTTCGACGACGCGGACCTCGACAAGGCCGTCGACGGCGCGCTCGCGGCGAAGTTCCGCAACATCGGTCAGGCCTGCACCGCCGCCAACCGCTTCATCGTGCACCAGGACGTCGCCGACGAGTTCGCGCGCAAGGTCACCGAGCGCGTGAACGCGATGAAGATCGGCCGCGGCACGGAAGAGGGCGTCGCGATCGGACCGCTCATCGACGCGGATGCCGTCGCCAAGGCCGGCGAGCTCGTCGACGACGCGGTGAACCGCGGCGCGACGCTGCTGGCCGGCGGCAAGGCCGTCGAGGGCACCGGCACCTTCTACGAGCCCACCGTGCTCACCGACGTGGTCGCCGGATCCGCGATCCTCCGCGAGGAGATCTTCGGGCCGGTGCTCGCGATCGCGACCTTCGAGACCGAGGACGACGCCGTGCGCCTCGCGAACGACACCGAATACGGACTCGTCTCGTACGTCTTCACCGAGAACCTGCAGCGCGGCCAGCGGATGATCGATCGGCTCGAGACCGGCATGATGGGTCTCAACGTGGGTGTGGTGTCGAACGCCGCGGCCCCCTTCGGCGGCGTCAAGCAGTCGGGTGTCGGCCGCGAGGGCGGCCTCGAGGGCATCCACGAGTACCTGTCCACCAAGTACACGCTGATCCCGGTCTCCTGACCGCTCGGCCCAGAGGAGGATGAACACATGACCGACTACACCGTCATCAACCCCGCCACCGGAGAGACGCTGGCGTCCTTCGACACGTTCACGGACGCGCAGATCGAGGAGGCGGTCGCCGCCGCCGACGAGGCGCACCGCGACTGGTCCCGGTCCTCGACCGTCGCCGAGCGTGCCGAGCTGCTGCGCCGCGCGGCCGCTCTGCACCGCGAGCGTCGCGAGGAGCTCGCCGACGTCTTCGTGCGCGAGATGGGCAAGCCCCGTGAGGCCGCGCTCGGAGAGGTCGACTTCGCGGCCGACATCGCCGAGTACTACGCCGACCAGGCCGAGGCCATCATGGCCGACCAGCCGATCGCGATCCTCGGTGACGGCTCGGCCATCGTGCGCCGCTCGTCGCTCGGGCCGCTCGTCGGCATCATGCCGTGGAACTTCCCGGCGTACCAGATCGTGCGTTTCGCGGCGCCGAACCTGATCGTGGGCAACACGATCCTGCTCAAGCCCGCGCCGCAATGCCCCGAGTCGTCGACCGCCATCGAGGCGATCTACCACGACGCCGGATTCCCGAAGGGGGCGTACCAGAACGTCCTCGCGACGAACGACCAGATCGCCGACATGATCGCCGACCCGCGCGTGCAGGGCGTCTCTCTCACGGGGTCGGAGCGTGCCGGTGCCGCCGTCGCCGAGATCGCCGGACGCAACCTGAAGAAGGTCGCGCTGGAGCTCGGCGGCTCCGACCCGTTCATCGTGCTCTCCACCGACGACCTCGACGCCACGGTGCAGGCCGGCGTCGACGCACGTCTCGACAACAACGGCCAGGCGTGCAACGGCGCCAAGCGGTTCATCATCGTCGACGACCTCTACGACGCGTTCGTCGAGAAGTTCACGGCGGCGATGGCGTCGGTGACGGCGACCGATCCGACGCTCGATGACACGGTGCTCGGCCCCGTCTCGTCGGAGGCTGCGGCGGAGAACCTGCAGAAGCAGATCGATCAGGCCGTCGAGCAGGGCGCGACGCTGCTGACCGGCGGCACCAGGGACGGCGCGTTCTTCGCGCCGACCGTGCTCGCCGACGTCACGCCCGAGATGAACGTCTACCGCGAGGAGCTCTTCGGCCCCGCGGCGGTCGTGTACCGGGTCGCAGACGAGGACGCGGCCGTCGCCCTGGCGAACGACACGACCTTCGGCCTCGGATCGTACGTCTTCACCACGGATGCCGAGCAGGCCGAGCGCGTCGCCGACAGCATCGAGGCGGGCATGGTCTACGTGAACCTCGTGCTCGCCGACAGCCCCGAGCTGCCCTTCGGCGGCATCAAGCGCAGCGGCACCTCGCGGGAGCTGGGCCACCTCGCCGCCGACGAGTTCGTCAACAAGAAGCTCATCCGCATCGGCTGAGCGCCGGCCCTTCGTCTCGCCGCGCGGTTCCTGGCGCCCTTCGTCTCGCTTCGCGGTTCCTGAGCGAGGAGCGCAGCGACGAGACGAAGGGCGGGGTGTGGCGGCGCCCTTCGTCTCGCTGCGCGGTTCCTGAGCGAGGAGC
>NZ_JBEOUR010000047.1:0-29037 GCF_040302605.1 Microbacterium sp. NPDC097977 | reverse complement strand
TGAGATTCGAGGACACTCACTTGCTCAGTGCGCCAGTGAGTCAACGCACTTTCTACCGCTTGCTGCGTGAGAACAATGTGACCACATCCTTGTTGACGGCCAGACTCGGAGTCCCCCAACTGTTTGACGACGTGATAGCGACTCAGCTCGCCACAGAAGAGCAAGCATGAGAGCAATACTGCTCTCCGTGAAGCCCCGCTACGCGCGCGCACTCTTAGAAGGTCGCAAGACCATCGAAGTCCGGCGACGATTCCCCGAGGTGCCTGCGGGGACGACAGTCGTGCTTTACGCAAGTTCACCTGAACGCGCGATAGTGGGCACGATGACCCTCGCCAATACCGCGAGAGAGACACCCTCTCGGGTGTGGCGTCTGCACCGTCACGCAATTGACATCGACAGGGACGCGCTCGCGGTGTATCTCGACGGAGCGGAAGCATCCACTCTTCTGTACATGTCACACCCGCAGCCATGGGAGCATCCCGTGCCGCTGTCCGCCCTGCGGGAAGCGCTCGGTCTCGAGCCTCCCCAGAGCTTCCGCTATTTGGACGAGCAGCAACTTTCCGCAATGCGCCACGTTGCGGCGATGAAAGCGACCCGAGCGAGTGATTAGGCGCCTTGACAGGCGCTCACCGTCGAGCAAGCTCAAGAGGCTCCCATGGTGGAACTGCTTGCAAGATTTCCGGAAACGTACCTATCTAGGCGTGCGAGTTGCGATACAGGGAGAGGGCAAGCACTAGATTGAATCCCGTTCAACCCGCAACTGAAGGGCCGCCAGGCATGAAAGCTCATTATTTTCTGTACGTCGTGCCGATCGTTCCAGCATCGATCGTGGTGGCGATCTGGCTCTCCAGCTACACCGAGCCTTACCGAATCCAGTCGCACGGTTTCTCGCTCGAGTTGATCGCGACCATTGTCGTTTTCGCTGCGGTGGCGGCAGCGGCCGTCATTGAGATCATCAAGCGGGTCACTCCGATTCGAGGGAGCTTTCAACTGGCCGCGATCAGCGAATGGCTCGGTGACCCCGCGACGCAACAAGTTCAGCGTCAACTGGCCGCGCGAGTTGATGGGGTGCCGGTGAAGAGACGCAGACTAGCGCCCTTCGACGTCCCAATCGAGCAACTCAGCGCTCGGATTGGGTACGTCATTAGCGACGTCGCCACATCGCCTGTGAAAGCACCTCTACTCGCTCTGCGACTCCTCGTCGGGGAGGATGTACCTAGAGCGAGCCTTCTCGAGCGACTCTTCGCGTTACGTGCTGGGGAGCAGGTCCTATCCAACAGGGATCTTGATGACGATGAACGCCGGTACTTCATTTCGACACTAACGGAGGAGTGGAACGAGAACAGCGGGGACTTCGAGATGGCCGCTCAAGCCAAGCTCGACGGTTTCCAGCTCGAGGCAACACGTCGCTGGCGACGCTACGTATCCTGGCTCTCGATCGCCATCTCGGCTCTCGTCGGTGCAACGGTGAGCTACAGCCTTCTCGCCAACTCCTTGAGTCTCATGTTGGCTGTAGGGCTCTGCGCGACGATTGGCGCTTTCCTCTCGTGGCTCGTTCGGGACATTACCGCAGGAGTGGAACGTTGGCGCACACGGGTCTAGCTGTTGGCACGATCAATCTCCGGTCCCCGCGCGTAGGCGGCTCAGTAGCGCGTCCGTCCGACCCAGTAGTCATACCGCGTCTCAGGCGGACACTCATCGTGCTCGTGCATGGGTACGCCACGCCACCGCGCAAGGCGACAGAAGAGTACCGCGCGTTCACCGAGAATGTACGCACCCAGACGAGCCTGGGCCGCCTGCCGGAGCACATCTCGATAGCGAGGGTCTACTGGCCCGGATCCGACCCCAACTGGTTTTACAACAAGGCGTCATTCAGCAGTCGGGTCGGTGCGGCAGGCGAGGCGGGCCGACGGCTCAGCCAGGCGCTCACAGATAGCGGTGCGACGGAGTTGATCGTCGTCGGTCACTCGCTAGGTTGCCACGCTGTCTTGGAGCTTCTCGCGACCCGAGAGGTTGAAAGCAGTGTCGCTCCGGTTCGCCTTGCATTTCTTATGGCCGCTGCCGTGCCCGAAGACGCCTGTCGCCCTGACGGTGTGTTTGCGCGTGCACTGATGCAGAGCCCGATTCAGGTGGCGCTGCACTCCAAGCGGGACTTCGTTCTGAAAGCATTTTTCCGTCCTGGAATGAGACTCGCGCGCCGCGGCTGGACGCGCGCGGTCGGCTCTCGGGGAGGCCCCATGGCGCGATGGGACAGGACGGCGGAGACAAAACTTGGGCACACGGACTACTGGGAATCGCGAGAGGCGGCACGGCAACTCGCGACGCAGCTAGGACTCGCTGACGATCGCCCGTTACCGATGCGCAGTGTGCAGAGCCACAGGACGGACGAGGCCACCGTGCCGGAACGCCATCCCACATTCAGAACCGCACCACAACGGGCCGTTTATCGGTGGCCGGGCGACCAGCGTGGGGGAGGGATGTACTAGACGCGCTTCAACTCGGACAAGATATGCGTGCGCACTGGCGCATCCCGGTTTCGGCAGAATTCCAGGCGCGGGTGACGACGAAGTCGCGTCATCCACGCAAGGATGATCCGCGCTAGTCAGCGGTGCGCATCCAGTAAGGGGTGCTAGCGATGACCGCTATTCAGCCGTCACCTCTCCGCGATGAGATCGCTTGCGCCGCTCGCCTCCCGGGGGCACCATGGTGTTGACCCCGACGAGAAGGTGAATCCCGTGAGAACACCGACCCAAAGTGCAGATCTGGTTCAGTATTTGAACGAGGCGCTGGGCCCCACCCTCGTATCGACGCTCGCGGGATCGAAGGAAACGCAGATTGCGCTCGCCTGGGCTCAAGAGCATGGCGCTCGCCCTGACGCAGCGGCTCTCTCGCGGCTCGAGGTAGCGGGATCGGTGTGGCGCACAGTGCGAGAGGCCGAAGGTGACGATGTCGCCCGCGCTTGGTTCATCGGTGGGAACCCGTGGCTGCGTGACGACACCGCGATCACTGCGATCCGAGAAGGGCGCTTTGAAGAGGTCATCGCCGCTGCCCAAGCCCTCGTCGATGACTCATTCAGTGGCTAGACCTGGTCCTTTCTCGCGACTCGCGAGCGATTGAAGTGCCCTCGTCATCTCCTCGCGCGCGTCATCTGCGCTGAGCTCCCCAGCGAGAACACGTCGAGCTCGATCGAGTGATTCGGCGTCTGGTTGCTTCCCCTCAAGCTGATGGCCCTTCTCGATCAGGGCCAATGACCGTCGCACCTGTGCAGGTGTCAGCGGCTCTTCCGTCATGCCATTCTCCTAAAGTGCGGACTCGGTTCGTGTCGGTTCTTGGGTTGTCTGGTCAGTGAGGGCGTCGGAGAGCCCGATAAATGGTCGACCGCCCCACTCCGAGAGCGACGCTGATCTCGGTGACGCTCATTCGCCCCTGTTGGTGTGCGGTTCGCGCGATCTGCTCTTGATCCGAAGTGAGGACTCGTGGTCGGCCGCCAAATCTCCCTCGAGCGCGTGCCGCTGCGAGTCCGGTGTTGGTGCGCTCGCGAATCAGGTCCCGCTCAAACTCGGCCAAAGAAGCGAAGACATGCAGGATCAGCCGTCCACCCGCTGAGCTTGTATCGATTGTCTCTCGAAGCGAGCGCAGAGCGACGTCGCGGCTGTGAAGGTCGTCGACTCGTTCGATGAGGTCCTTGAGCGAACGGCCAAGTCGGTCTAACCGCCAGACGACCACTGTGTCACCGGGCCTGAGGAGATCCATCAGGTGGATAAGTTCTGGCCGCTCACCCGCCCCTGAAGCGGTCTCGACTAGGATTCGGCCGCACCCAGCTCCGCGCAACTCGTCAATCTGCAGTTGCGCGTTCTGATCGCTCGTTGACACTCGCGCGTAGCCGAATACCTCGCCCACAGAATGAGAGTACCGATACTCGTGCGTCCAGTCATCAAGCGGACGTTGATTCTGACATTGAGTTCTGACAACACGACACGCCGGCGATCGACGTCGCTGCGGGCCGCTGCGGGTTGGTTCCGTAAACGGTCGTTTGTGAAACAGCGCCCCGGCGCCCCCAAGGAGCACGAACTTCAACGAAGCAGGCGATCATATTCTGCTGTGTCCCGGCCGAGGTGGGACTCACCATCCACGGATCAGCGGCTAGGGAGCGACGTAGCTTGCGCAGATCCAGGTCGCGAGTCAGAGTGAAAGTGGTGCGTCCGACGTCTTGACCGGGACGTTCGCGAAGCCGTAGTGCTTGAGAGCGCGCGCAACGATATCTGTCGTGCCAGGCCGACAGCCCGGGCCGCACATCACTCCCAAAAGCGGGAACTGTCGGTCGGGTTCGTCGGCTGATTCTTGCCGATCCAAGGCAGCAACCGTTGTGTAGGGAACGATTCGTCCACCAGCGGTTCGAAATCTGACCTGGTTGTTCGACGCTCCGCCGATGTACCGAACTTCACGTTCGTCAGAGAACGCCGGATGCTTCACGGTGAGCGGCACGGTGTTGAGCAGCAGGCGGGTGTGACCGACGATCTCGTCCCACTCGTCCGAGTCCTCCAGCCAGTTATCGCTCGCGGTTGGCGGCTTGATGGTTCCGAACAGCAGTGCGTTTCGAGCGCTGCGGCGCTGGGCTTGACGGTCGTATTCCACTGAGTGCCACCCAGGTACGACGGGGGTGAAGATTGTTGGCACAGGTGTTCGGCCGCCTACGCCCGACACCACAGATCTGGTCCCCCAGGATCCGCTCGTGTCAAAGCCGACCGCGAATCCGTCGGCGTTCGCGTAGTAGCGCCACTGGTTGAGGAGATCATTCTCGGTGCTGGCAGAGATCACGAAGCAGCTGCTCTGGATCGACGCTACCCACGATTCGTCGACCACTCGACGAAGGTAGGAATGGAACGCGGGCGGCAGAACGGTGCTTTCCAGTTCATCGAGCACCTCTCGGACGAGCTCAACCCCGAACAAGACTTCCGAAGAGTCGTTTAGTACCTGCGGTGCGGAGGCCCAGAGATGGTTGCTGGATAGGATGCCCAGCAGCCCATCGGCGGTCGTGTAGTGCCATACGGCGCCAGCTCGCAGGCGTGCCGGCAGTGGCGCCCCGTCGATATGATCTGCGAAGTCGAATTCTTCGGTCATCGATGGCTCCCTTATCGTGCAACCGCTCGCTTCGCTCGCGACGCGGATGGCTGGTCCGTAAGAGAGCGTACTGTTCGCGGCCGCGCGGAGCTTCTTACTCTTGATCGAGGCCGGACGCTGAGGTGCGGCGGTCAGCACTACGATCTCGGCTGTTCCAGGGCCCACCGGTATCTGGCGCTCTTATCGTGAGTGCTCGTCGACGACCCGCGCGTCTTTTTCGACACTAGCGATGTCGCGACCGATATATTCCAGTCACTGGAGTTTTCGCGGCAGGGGGGAAAATGCGGCTAACGATGTATCTGCTTCGGGCTGGGGCCTCGGGCGACGAGGATGACCTCCGTAAGAAGCAGGGCGTCCGAGAGTTACCCGTCCACTCTCATGGAGATTCAATCTCTGCCTTCCTGGTGCAGGGCGACCCGCGTGCACCAGGGTGGGTGGATGAGCTGACGAAGATTGCAGACGTCGCTTCGCTGGGTGAAGAGTCCGAGTCGCGAAGTTACGGCGCGGTGGTTTTCGTCACTCGCGGGGATAGAGTTCTTGCGGTCTGTTTCGGGACCGGTTTCCACGCGATCGAACCAGCCCGAATCGAGCGAGGCTTCGGTCTCCGAGTCACCGCGAACATCGTGCAAGCGGGAAAGATCAGGGGTGCACAGACGCGAGGAATTGCGAGCAATTCCCGAGATCAGAAGACGTTGCTTCCGGTCGACGGCTCTTTCAGTGATCTTGCCGTCGAGGTAGATGAAGACTGGTTGCGCCAGCTCTCAGGGAAGTCGTCCGACGGTTCCTTCGGGACCACGCTCGCCGGTTCAGATTCTCTGAGGATCACGATCCCGCAGTTCTCGCTTGAATCCCTCCCGGCCAAAGCCGATCAGGTTCTCGCCACGTATCAACGCGACGACTACAAGAAGCAATTCCCGTTCTTGGACCAGATCACTCCACTAGACAAGAGTGATGAGCGCATCGCTGAGCTCGACGAGTTGGTGGTCGACCAGATTCGAACGCGCGATGCGACGATTGCCTTCGCCGCTCCTGATCCATTCGAACAAGGGGACCTCGATCACTATGAACTTGGAGTCGGGTACGCCGGTCGCTTCACGCTGGAGGAGCTGACCCCGGGTGCCGTGTTCGATGCGCTTTCGCTGCTCGACGAAAAGCGCAGTCCGCTTGAGGATGTGAAGGTCCGTGCGTTCGACGAGGACGGTGCGCTCGTCGATCGAGTGCAATCGTTACGTGCTTATGTACAGGCGGAGGTGGTCTTTGACGGAGCGAACTACCTTCTTTCTGCTGGTCTGTGGTTCGAGGTGCTTCCTGATTTCTCGACCAGGATTCAGGCTCAGATCGATCGAATCCCAGATCTCACCGAGGAGTTGTCGCTCCCGGTTTGGGACTCGAAGGTGCTTGCCGACGACACGCGTGACAAGACTGCCGAAGGCTCGTACAACATCGCTGTGGCGGAATCTGAGGGATACGCGCTCCTCGACAAGAAGCTGGTCGTCTTCAGCGTTTACGAGCGGTTGGAGATTAGCGACCTCCTCACGCCTGAGGGGCACTTGCTGTGCGTGAAGAGTGCCTCCAGTTCGGCGACGCTGTCGCACCTAGTCGCGCAGGCCGTGAACAGTGCTAATGCTTGGGGAGATTCGCGCTACAAGGAGAGGCTCGCGACCGCGTGGGATGAGCTTCACGGGGAGGGTGCAGCAGAACTAGATCGTTCGGACGCGACCTTCGTTCTTGCGATAGCTACCCCTAAGCCAGGGCCGTTGAGTGAGTCACTCTTCTTCTTCACGAAGGTGCAGATCGCCAACTGTCTCAAACTGCTCGAGCGCGCCGGGTTCAAGATTGCCCTCGCCAGAATCGACATGGAGCCAGTAGAGCCGAAGAAGGTGAAGCGAAAGAGCAAGGTCTCCTTCAGCGAGTCGGATGTCGAAGCGGGTGACGACGAAGCATGAGCGAGCGACTGCACTGCGGTCATGGCCTCGCACGGCTGCGCCGGTCGACTGGAGGTAGCTGCGTCTCAGCGTTCGACTCGAGACCCGAGTATCCGCTGCAAGGTCTCTGGGGTGATCTGTGACCGCCGGCCAGATCCCGTTCTCGCCAGTTCCGCGATCGTCGTGTGGCCGCAACCGGTGAGGCGTGCGATCTCGCGCAGCGACCTGCCCTCCGAGCGGAGCTGCCAGATCCGCTCGGAGGCCGGCAGCGAGTCCACAGGTTCAACCCGAGGCGGGATACCGGCGGCCGCCGCGATCTCGCGCTTGCGCGTCGCCTGTGCATCGGAGCACGTAACCCCGTCTGCACCCCCGGAGCAGGTGCGCCGGTCACGGCATCCGAGGTAGTAGCCATACGTCGTGCCGTGCGTGATCGTATGGCCTTCGTCACGGAACCGACGCGCGCGGTAGTCGCGGATGTACTGCCGGCGGGCGCCGGCGCAGGTCGTGCGACCGATCGTCCAGTTCGGGCAGAGCCGGTCTCGGTGGCACCCGCGGCGATACCCGCCGAGCGTGCCGTGAGCGTCGAGGTCGGTGTCTGCACCTGAGGCTTCCTGAGCCTCTGGAGCAGACGGGGCGTCGTCGACCTTCCCGCGGCGGGGGATTGGCTGGTCGAGGGGCAATTGCCACATCCGATAATCCGAGCGCCTGCGCACGGACGCTTCGGCGCAGGTGACCCAGGGTGACAGATCGCCGTGCGGGCAGGAGGAGCGGGTGCGGCACCCGGCCTCGTATCCGGCGGGGCTGCCGTGCGGGATGCGATTCGTCGTCATCGTCGCTCTGTCGGCTCAGATCACCGACGCGGCGACCTGCGCACGACCGCGCTCGCGCACCACGTCTTCGGCACGACTGACGATGGTGTGGATCTTTTGCGCCCCGTCGAGCGTGAGCCCTGGCTCCTCGGGCGCGAGCTGTTCGAGGGTGGCCAGCTGCGATTCGAGCAGATCCAGCGGCATGAAGTGCTCGCTGCGCATGAACAACCGGGCGGCGAGCACCTCTTTCTTGACGTCGAGGTGCACAAAGAAGACCTCAGGGGCGTGCTCGCGGATCACGTCTCGGTAGACCCCTCGCAGAGCGGAGCACGCGATCACGAGACCCGTGCTCTCCTGCCGGTGCAGCTCGTCGCCGACGATGCGCAACCACGGCGCGCGGTCGTCGTCGGTGAGCGGGGTCCCTGCCGACATCTTCGCGATGTTCGAAGCGGGGTGCAGGTCGTCTGCGTCTTGGAACGGCACGCCGAGCCGCGCGGCGAGGGCGACGCCGACGCTCGACTTGCCGCACCCCGAGGCTCCCATCACAACGACGAGCGGGGCGGGGAGGGAGGCGGATGCCGTCATGAGAACTTCACCAGGACCTTTCCGGATACGGTCGAGTCGAGCGCCGTCTCGAACGCGGCGAGAGCGTCGTCGAGCGCGAACTCGTGAGTGATGACCGGGTCGATGTGGAGGGTTCCGTCGCCGAGTGCCCGGATCACGTCGTCGATCTCTTCGTGGAAGCGGAAGGAGCCGACCAGATCGATCTCGCGCGTGATGGCGGTCGCGATCGGCACCGGCTGATTGCCGTCGGGCTGCAGGCCCACCATCACGACCCTGCCGCCCCGAGTGGTTCCGCCGATCGCCGATGCGAGTCCGCGCGGGTTTCCTGACGACTCGAGCGCCACGTCGGCATCGACCGCGAGGATGGCCTTTGTGTCGGTGGCCAGCAGCGTGGTCGTGGCGCCGACCTCGGTGGCGACGCGCAGGGGCCGCTCGTGCAGGTCGACGGCGATGATCTCGGCTGCTCCTCGCGCCCGCGCTGCGGCGACGATGAGAGAGCCGATCGGGCCAGCGCCGATCACGAGCACCCGCTTGCTGGCGAGGTCGCCGGCACGGTTGATGGCGTGCCAGGCGACGCTCGCGGGCTCGATGAGCGCGGCGGTGCGCAGGGGAACTCCCGCCGGAAGCTCCCGGAGCATGCCGGTCGGCAGCACGACGTGATCGGCGAAGCCGCCGGCTGTGTGCGGAAGACGCGCGACGGAGCCGAGGTAGGTGACGCCACCTGAGATGTTCGGCCGGTCCGCCGGAAACCGCGCGGGCGACTCGGCGTAGCGAGCGGGATGCACCGTCACTGGGGTTCCCGCGGCGGGGCCCGACCCGTCGCGCGCGGGGACGACCACGGTGCCCACCACCTCGTGCCCCAGCACCATCGGCTCCCGCAGGATCGACTGTCCGGCGGCACCGTGCTTCCAGTAGTGCAGATCCGATCCGCAGATGCCGCCGTAGACGATCTGGATGACGGCCTCGTCGGCGGTCGGCGCACGCAGCGGCACGGTCTCGACTCGCACGTCATCGGTGCCATGGGCGACGATCGCCCGCACGGATGCTGGGGGGACGGGAGAGAGGTCAGACGACAACGCTCATCCCCCCGTCCACGAACACGACCTGGCCGTTCACGTAGGCCGAGGCGTCTGAGGCGAGCCAAACGGCCGGGCCGATGAGATCCTGCACCCCGTAGCGGTTGAGAATGCGGCACTCCTCGTTCGTCAGGCCGAACGCATTCAATCCCGCCGATGAGGCTCAAGACGAACACACGCCCGCCCTCGTGTCGGAGATGCCCCGCCGCTCAGGCTGTGAACGAACAAAGGTCGCGCCACAGGCTGGGCGGGGCAGTCTCTCGTCATACGTGAGCGGCTACGCGTCCAGCGTCTCCCAGTCGATACCGCCACGCTCGGTGATGAACGTGTGGATCTCTCCGGCAGCGGCGCGGTGGATGGGGTTGCTGGCGAACGCCTCGAGTCCGGCCACGTCGTCGAAGGTGGCGAGGACAGCGAGGTCATGGTTCACCTCGGGGAACGCGACGTTCTCGATGACGGCGATTGTCCGGATGGAGTCGACGATACCGACGAGTCCCATGAGCAACTCGCGTGTGCGTGCGATGGACTCAGCGCGGTCGACATCGTCGCGGAGCTTCCACGACACCAGGTGGTGAATCATGCGCCCGCTCCGTTCTCGCCGTAGGCCGGCTTTCCGTCAGCGGTGGTCTCCTGGTACCCGATGATCTGGGCCCGTCCGATGATGTGCGGTCGCAGCCGGAGGCCGACGATTGCCGGGGTTGCGTCCGCGGCGACTTCGAGCGTCGGGATGTCGAGAGCGCTGAGCGTGTACACGTAGCGGTGCGGGCCATGGCCTGCGGGTGGAGCGGCGCCGATGAAGACATCGGTGCCGTACTCGTTGCGGCGGCGCTTCGCTTTCGGCGGCAGCAGGTCGTCCTCGGTTCCCGCTCCGCGGACGAGAGCCGTGACACCGGCGGGGATGTCGATGAGAGTCCAGTGCCAGAAGCCCGAGCCGGAAGGTGCGTCCGGGTCGAAGACGGAGAGCACATAGCTCTGCGTGCCTTCGGGAGCACCTGTCCACTGCAGCGCGGGCGACCGGTCTTCGCCGCCGCCAGCGGAACCGCGAACCCACATCGGAAGGTGCGCACCGTTGACGAAGTCTGGGCTTGTGAGGGAGAAGGAGGGAACCTCGGGGAGCTTCCAGTTCGGGTCGTTGGTCATGACCTCATTCAACGACTCCGTCCGAGCGCGAGCATCGAGCGGGAGTCGGACGCTGCCTCTACATTCGTCCGGTGCATCTGGCCGGACCGCGCTTCTACCGTGGAGTCATCGTTGCCCGAGAACCTGCGAGGACCTCATGAACAGCCTACTCATCAAGCGCGTCTACGAACCTGCGGCCGTCGAGGACGGGTTCCGGGTACTCGTTGACAGGGTCTGGCCGCAGGGCGTCTCGAAGGGGCATGCGGATCTTGACGAATGGATGCGTGACATCGCACCCACCGCGGCTCTGCGGGTGTGGTGGGATCATGACCCGGCCCGGATGGTCGAGTTTGCGCAGCGGTACGAGGCGGAGCTGGATGCGAACGAGTCGGAGGTGCGCCATCTCGCGGCGGTCGTAAGCGCCCACCCCACAGTCACGCTCCTCTATGGGGCGAACGACCCGGTCGTGAACCACGCCCGCATCCTCCGGGACTACCTTCTGCGGAGTCTCGTGGACGACTTCGACAGCTAACAACGCTTCAGGGTGGCACGCACCCTGGCGCGGCTCATCGGATATGTCCGGCATTCTCCCAATAGGTCGCCAGTTTCAACGCCAGGTGCAGGGCGCTGCGCTGCATCCCGTTATCCAGGGCCTCTTTCACTACGGGCGGCATGTTCTCGAGCCGGTAGTAAAGAGTGGTGCGGTGAATGTGGAGGGTCTCGCAGACGTCGCGGACGTGATTGGCGGTATCCAGGAGGACCTCGACAGTATGGCGACGCATCGGATCGGGATCATGGATGAGGGTGTGAGCGGCTGGTGAATACCACTGCAGACGCTCCGGATCTACGAGCACGTCCGCAAGGAACAGCCACGGGCCCACGTTGTCCGCGTGAGCGCTCCGCCCGAGGTCCGGAAGCATCTCCACGACTGCTGCGGTCGCGACCGCTCGCCCTGCGACCGGGAGGAGATCGGTCTCATTCGCCGAAAGGGCGGCGGACCCAATCGCTTTGAGGGCCACGCCCGCCCTGGCTGCCTCGGATGCGATGAGCGCATCGATGTTCTCCGGGACCCCGTGGCGGCCGACGAAGAGGAGCGCTGCCCCCAACTCGCCGATATAGAACAGCGCCTGTCGAGCTGCGCTCTCCAGCGCCTGCCCGAGCGCCGCACGTTGGATCAGAGGCGCGTCTTCCGCGACGGTGATGGCGCGCACGACCGTCTCCGGTCCGCGGGTGACGCCGTGGCTGCGAACGGCCGTAGCGAGCGCCTCACGACGCGAGGCTGGGTCGCTCGCGAGGAGGGAGCGGAAGACGCCTTCGCGGGCGTTGCGCGCCGTTCCCCCCGACCTGGCTTGCAGGAGCGAGCTTGCGACAGTGACGGTCGCGTCGATGGCGCGGAACTCATCTTCTTTAAGGGCGGCGAAGCCAGTCTTGATGAGCCAGATCGTGCCGAGTTGCTCATCGTCGCTCCAGATCGGAATGATGAATCGCTCGTGTGCACCAAACTCGGCGAAGTCGACCGTGAGGGGATGGCGGGTTCGGCTGACCCCGCGCTGTTGCGCCCATTCGCGCTCCACCTGAGGTGTCATTCTGGTGAGAAGTGTGCGCACCTGCAGCTCATCGATGTCGTCTCCCTGCGCGCTGGCCGCAACCAGCCGGAAGTCGGTGTCCTGCATCATGACCGAACGACCGAGGACGTCGGATAGTTCGTCTACTAGATCCTGCAGGCTTGTCGCTCCGCCCCCCGCAGGCAGAGGGATGAGGTCGGGGCGGATACCCGCGCGGTGCTCAACGGTTGCTTGAGTCTGTTCTGGCCACACCAACGACGCTACGGAAGGACCGCCGGCGGGTAACAGGTCCGCGTTGTACCACCCTGAGTCAGCGCTCATCGCTCGACTCCGGTCATCAGCACGGTGGCGGCTCCGCCGGGCAGCGACTCCGCGAGCCGCGTCAATAGGCTTGCACCCAGTCCGCCTGGCTGCGCAGACAACACCGTCAGCTGATATCCCGGCATACTGCGAACTGCGAAGTTCTGAGCGTCGATGGCGATCTCGCCCACGCCGTCGAAGACGAAACGGAAGGTCGCGTCCTCGGGGCCCGAGACATCGTGGCGTTCCCAGATGCGTCGGAAGTCGTCGTGAACGGACAGCTGCTTGAGAAGCTCCCGCAAGCGCGGAGAGTGCGGGTGTGCGTCGCGCCGCAGCGTCGCAACGGCCGCACGGGCCATCGGCTCCCATTCGCGGAGACTGCGTCGCATGCGCTCATTGAACAGCGCGCTGACCTGATTTGAGCCGGCCGCGAGACCGCCTTCACCGAAGATCGTCGCGAGCGGGTTGGAGGCGATGATGTCGCGGTGAGGGTCGGAAACATACGCGGGAGTGTGCGTCCACTGCGACAGTGTGCGCGCGATCCGATCTGGTGTGTCGCTGTCGCGGATGACTCCGCGCGGCATCTGCCCCGACACGAGACGGAACGCGTACGCCGTGGATTCAACATCCAGCCGGAGGGCGCGTGCGATTGAGCCAATGACCTGGTCGGAGGGGCGTGCTCCCCGCCCCTGTTCGATGCGCAAGTAGTAGTCGTTACTGATCCCTGCCAGCTCCGCCACCTCGTCCCGACGGAGACCTGCGACACGGCGGCCACGGGTACGTGGAAGGCCTACCTTCTCAGGGGAGATGACGGCGCGCCGTGCCCGGAAATAATCTCCAAGTGCAATCAAAGCGGTGTCCATGCGCGCTCCCTGGGGTCGGTGTTCTCAACGTGTGCGTTGGAAACGTACCGACGGCCGCAAGCCCGCCACATCACCCGAAGCGGCCGCCAATATCCCACGTCAGAAAGTCGAGCTCGTGTTCGACATCTGTCGGATGCCGCCCACTTCCGGAGCGGTTCACACTTTCTCATGCGCCCGAAGTGCGAGCGCGTGAGAGCGAGGACTTCTGTGGCTGGGACGACCGAGGCTATTCAGGTGATGACGGCTCCGTTGACCGCGAACGCCGTATTCCTCGTGACGGCTGTCACCCCTGACGGCATCGACCAGGTGCGAGATGTCCTCACCGGCCTGGCGGGCACGCTCAAAGCACTCACGTTCCGTTTTCCTGAGACAGCGTTGACGTGCACAGTCGGGATCGGAAACCGAATCTGGCATGACCTGACTGGGCTCGCAGCACCGCAACAGTTGCGCGAGTTCACACCGGTCACCGGTGCCGCGCACGCCGCTCCGGCAACGCCCGGCGACCTGCTGTTTCACATTCGAGCCGAGCGTGCGGACGTCTGCTTCGAGCTCGAACGTCAACTCCTGGAGGCGCTCGGTACCTCCGTCGTCGTCCAAGACGAGACGGTCGGGTTCCGTTCCTTCGACCGACGAGACCTCCTGGGATTCGTGGACGGCACAGCCAACCCCGTGGGGCCCGATGCCGAAGCGTCGGTGCTCGTCGGCGACGAGGATCCGGTTCACGCGGGCGGCACCTATGTGGTCACGCAGAAGTACGTTCATCCGCTCGCTGTGTGGCGAGATCTCCCCACGGAGACGCAAGAGGCCATCATCGGACGCACGAAACTCGAGGGTGTCGAGCTGAATGACGCGGACGAGGGCCAGAAGTCTCACAAGACACTGACGACCATCACCGACGACGCCGGCACCGAGCATGACATCCAACGGGACAATATGCCGTTCGGTAGTCCGGGCCGCGGTGAGTTCGGCACGTACTTCCTCGGTTACGCGCGGAATCTGTGGGTCATCCAGCAGATGCTGGAGCGGATGTTCATCGGCGACCCACCAGGCCTGCACGACCGGCTCCTGGACTTCTCCACCGCCCTCACCGGCTCAGTGTTCTTCGCACCGCGCGGGGACGTCCTCGCGTCCCTTCGTTCCCGGAGTAACGGCCGTAGGTGATGTCCCCAGGCGCGCCGGGGATGTCTCACATCCCACCCCAGACCTACCGTCACAACCATCCACCGCACCTCAGACCCGACAGAGAGCACCCATGACCACCCACGCCGCACCACCCACGACCGACGCCCCGAAGCCGGTCGCATCCGTTCGCCACCCCGTCATTCGTGGCATCGCCGACCCTGCAGCCCTCGGCCTCGGCGCATTCGGGATGTCGACCTTCCTGTTGAGCTTCGCCAACGCAGGCATCTTCCCCGGCGCGGCGGTCGCTGTGCTTGGACTCGGCCTGTTCTACGGCGGGGTCGCTCAGATCATCGCCGGCATCTGGGAGTTCGTGCAGGCGAACACGTTCGGGGCCCTCGCCTTCGTGTCCTACGGAGCATTCTGGCTCGCCTACTGGTGGACCATCACCACCCCCGGCATGCTGGAGAAAGCAGGCGGCGAGGGCATGGGGACGTTCCTCATCCTGTGGGCCGTTTTCACCGCTTTCCTGGTCGTCCCGTGCACCCGCATCTCCGTGCTGCTCACCGTTCTTTTCAGCGCCGCAGCCGTCACGTTCGTCCTCCTCGCCATTGGCGCGTACGCATCCTCGGACGTGATCACCCGTGCCGCCGGGTACACCGGCTTCGTCGTGGGAATCCTCGGCCTCTACGGTTGTTTCGCGTCCGTGGTGAACGCCACCTGGCACCGAACGGTCATTCCACTGGGCAGCCGCGAGTAGTGACATGAGCCCGCAGACCAACCTTCCGACTCCCGCCGAAATGTGGCCTCCAGCCAGCGGCTCTGCGCTCGAGCACGTGCGTCGTCTCGAAGGGCACGTCCCCTCCGTTGTCACCGATGCCCTGCACGCCGCAAATTCACAGAACGCTGACGCTCTCACCCGGTGCTTCCACCCAGACGCGGATGTGGATGGGTGGGGGATGCTGTTCGAGGGCTTTCAGGGAATCACGTTGTGGATCGAGAAATGGATCATCGAAAACCGCGTGCAGTTCACGGACCTCCTGCACGCCTGGGACGGCAGCGACCTTGCCGTGCACACCCAAGTGCACGGAGACAGCTACAACGGCCCAGCTACTTTGACCTTCTCCACAGTCGGCGACACGATCTCTGCTCTCCGGATCACTACGGCGTAGAGGACGACATGCACGAGCACTGGGAACGCCCGCTGACCGCTATCGAGCTACTGGAGATCGAACTGGTCATCCGAGACTTCGTCACCATCCTGAACGAAGGCAGCGACCACGAAATTCACGCCTTTCTCGCCGAGGACGTCACCTATCAGCCGTCCGCGCGGGAGATCGTTCGGGGCCGAAGCGCGGTCGTGTCGATGATCCGGGACATCCGGGACACGTTCACCGACTGGCACACAGAACTCGTGAGCTTGGCGGTCTCGGGCCAGGTGGTTCTGGCTGAACTCGCTATGTGCCTCACCCTCCCCGCAACAGGTCCCCAATGGGTCATGGGGTTTGCGAGCTTCCGCGTGGACAACTTCAGAATCAGCGCATGGCACCAGGTGCACTCTTGAATGCGGACGCGAACCCAGACACCATGATCCGACAGCACACCGACGACAGGAGAACCACTCATGAGCGACGTCAGCGACTTCATCCGAGCGGACGTTCCACCGTCCGGACCGGGTTGCGTGGACTGCGAGAAGATCGGCTCGTGGTGGCTGCACCTTCGGCGGTGCGCCTTCTGTGGACACATCGGATGCTGCGACGACTCCCTGCATAAGCACGCGACCAAGCACGCCCACACGAGTGGTCATCGCGTCATTCAGAGCTTCGAACCAGGCGAGGACTGGTTCTGGGACTTCCGCACCCAAACAGCATTCGAGGGGCCTCTCCTCGCGCCTCCGCGAAGCCACCCACGATCCCAGACCACCCCAGGGCCGGCAGATCGCGTGCCGAGGAACTGGGAAGATCAACTCGCCGAAAACGCATGACTGAGATCACTCCTGGCAGCAAGCTGCCGCTCAAACTAATTGCGGACGCGGATGGACGAGACGCGTATGCGCTGCGCGACTATCTGACCCGTAGCGAAGTGCCCTTCTTATCCATCAGCGTGCCGCCTGACTCTCGGGAGGCCGAGGGCGTGTTCCTGACCGGTCGCCAGCTTCCGCTGGTGCTGTTCGCCGACGGGGAGGTGCTCGAGCACCCCACGCCGGCTCAGGTGGCATCCGCCTTGGGGTGGGTGACGCCGCCGTCGCGGTCTGCGTACGACCTCATCATCCACGGGGCGGGCCCCGCGGGACTCTCGGCTGCCGTCTACGCTGCGTCGGAGGGTCTCAGTGTTGCTGTCGTCGAACGCGATGCTGTGGGTGGCCAGGCCGGTTTCAGCAGCCTCATCGAGAACTACCTCGGCTTTCCCGGTGGGATCTCCGGGGCAGAGCTCGCCGAGCGAGCCCGCCGCCAGGCGCTGTCTTTCGGTGCGGACCTCGTTCTCATGCGTCACGGCATCGCCCGGACGTTCAAAGACCATGACGTGCGCGCCGTCCTCGCCGACGGTTCGGAGATCCATGCCCGCGCGGCACTCTCGGCGACGGGTGTGCAGTGGAGGCGACTCGGTCTAGAGGGTGAGCATGAGTGGGAAGGGGCCGGCATCTATTACGGCGCAGGGACGAGCGAGGCTTCCGCCTGCATCGGGTTGCACGTATACGTCGTTGGTGGCGCGAACTCCGCAGGGCAGGCCGCGATGAACCTGGCCGCCCACGCCGCCCATGTCACCGTCGTCGTTCGCGGAGCTTCGCTCTCCTCGACTATGTCGGCGTATCTGCTCAACCGACTCGCCGTGCAGCCGAACGTCACAATTCTCGTCCACACCCGCGTCGTCGCGGTCGACGGTGACGACCATCTTCGTGAGATCACGCTCGACCAGGCAGGCGCGACGACACGCGTGCCCGCGACCCACCTGTTCGTCTGCATCGGCGGCGCCCCGAACACCGAGTGGGCAGAGACCACCGACGTCCAACTCGACAGTCGTGGCTTTGTCCTGACCGGTGTGGACCTGGCCCCCGCGGATCTTGAGCGGTCAATAGCCCGTCCACCGTTCTATTTGGAGACGTCAGTCCCTGGGATCTTCGCCGCCGGCGACGTACGAGCGAACTCCGTCAAACGGGTCGCCTCGGCCGTTGGTGAGGGCGCGATGGCCGTCACTCTCATCCACCGATACCTGGCGGAATCGGGCTAGACCTTGCGAGAGGGGCTTGCCGCAGCGGCGGATTCCTCCTGGAATCGATGTGCCGCCTCGCGCCTCGTGTTCACGCCCCATTTTGAGAAGATGTGGCGGATGTGCGTGACTACCGTGTGCGGGGACACCATGAGGTCCTCGGCGATCTTCTGTGTCGTCAGCCCCGCTGCGATGCGTTCGGCGACCTGATACTCGCGTGAAGACAGTCCCATCGGGCCGTCGCTGACCGACTTCGCCCTGGTCCGAACTCCGCGGTTTCGGAGCGTTCGGAGCACGCGACTCACTTCGCGGGCCGCACCCAACTCCTCGAACAGTCGCATCCCTTGCACGTAGCAGCTCGCCGCTTCCTCGGCGGTCGGGGCGAGGCTGCCCGCGAGCTCGAGCAACCGCGCGCGAATCAGCGGCCGCTCCACGTCCGCCATTAAGTCCACAGCCTCCATGACAGTGGAGAACGATCCATCGCGCACTGCTTGCACAGACAACGACACCGCGGCGACGTACGCATTGTCGGGGTTCTGGGACGCACGACTGGCCGCGTGCCGCGCGACCTTCTCAACGGCGGCGCCATCGCCCATCTTCTTGCTCAGATAGGCGAGATACACATCGTCGGAGAAGTCTGCGGGAGTGGTCATCGAGGGGATCGGAACGTTCACGCACTCGCGGGCCATTGCCGTGTACCCGTAGGCCGTCTCGATGTCGCCGAGATCGAACGCTTCGAGCGCCAGGCTCCACCTGCCGGTTCGGGTCAGACTCACTCCATCCGCAAGTTGTTCCACGAGGGGTCTAACGCTCTGCCGCAGCTCGACATCGCCGGTGTCCAATGCGATCCGGTGCAGCACCACCCCCGCTGTGGCATTCGCGAAATCGCCGAGGCGAAGGAGCTCAGCGAGATCAAGGACGGTCTCTGCTTGCTCGCGCGCTTGATCCAAGCGACCAAGGTCGTAGAGGACTCGGGAGCGCACCATCATCCAGAACGCCTCGGCGACGACGTACTTCGCAGTTCTCGCATCGCGCAGACCGTCGTCAACAAGCCGAAGAGCGTCCACGCAGTCGCCTCTGCTGTTCAGCATGAAGGCCATCCACAGGCCCTCCGGTACCCACAGCGCCGCGGATCTGCCGGCGCGTTCGAGCTTCTCGAGCGCCGATGCTTGCAACCGTTGCGCATCATCGAAGCGATTCTCGTTGAACAGGAGCACGGATTCGGTGGCGTCCACGGTGGCAACCGCGAGGAGATCGCGTTCATCGTCGGCGTTCTGCCGGGCGCGTGCCAGGCTGTCGCGCAGACCTACCGCGTCAGCCTTGTTCGCGTAGTTGAGCGCACGAACCGCGAGCAGCTCCACGACGGTCTTCTGGGAGACCCCTCCGAAGGCCAGCGCTGTTTCGGTCTCCGCAATAGCTTTGCCGAAGTCTGATTCCGTGAGTTGCCGAGCGAAGGCGAGGCCGACCCGTGCGCGTTCGTCCGCGCTGAGGCCGGGGGTGAGTGACTCACGTATGCGATGGGCATCGTCCTGCAGGCCGCCAGCGAGTACCAACGGAAGCAGCTCGACCACGCGGGTGGAGTGGTGGGTCCGCCCTTGCGCTAACTGGGCTCCACGCACCGTCAACTCTGCCGCGCCGCGGGCGTCGATGGGGGCTAGCTCCGTAGCCGCAGTGAAAAGCAGATCGATGGACGCGTCATCTCCGGCTTCGGCCGCTGCCGAAATCGGGGATGCCAGGGAAGACACCGACTCTCCGGCCCGCAACCGATGCTGCAGGACTTCTCGAGCGACCGCTCGCCGCACTGTGGGGGACAGGCTGTCGTACGCTGCCGCTTGAATCGTGTCGTGTCGGAACGCAAAGCTGCTTCCGGTGTCGACGACGAATCCGAGGTCCAGGAGTTCCTGCACCGCGGGGACGGTCTGCGCGGCGGATTGGCCGATGACTTCCAAGACGCCGCTGAGGGGGAACTCTCGACCAAAGAGACTACCGATCTGGGCGATTCGACGGGCGTCCGTATCGAGCGTCGCGATGCGTTCTCGCACCGATGCGCCGTACCGGGTAGGAACCGCTTCTTTCTCGAGATCGACCATGCCTCGGGACGGCTGCAGGAGCCCCTCTTCTTCCATCCCGCGAAGCATCTCGAGAATCAGAAGTGGCGACCCGCCGGTCTTGCGTATTGCGGCCTCGACCTTCGGTCCGGGCGCGGCGCCGAGAACATCGCGGGCCATCGCATCGACAGCATCCACGTCAAGCGCGGCGATATCGATGACAGAGGCGAACTCTTGAAGGTTGACGAGGAACCGCCGGTGCTCGGGGCCGTAGGCTCCGCTGCGCGTGGCAAAGACCCAGTACACGGGGAGGCCTTTAAGAGTTCGCAGGAGGGCGGTGAAGACCGCAAGAGATGCGGAATCCAACCATTGGAGATCGTCAACGACGAGGAGCACCCCTGCCCGGGAGCTGGCAGCTTCCAGAGTGTCGCCGAGGACTCGGGTGATCCAATACTGCGGCGATGTTCCCTGAATCGCCGCGTGCAGTTCGTCAGCGCTGAGCAGAGGCGGGGCCGCCTCGGTCACCGCACTGATGAGGGCACCCAACGGCGACAACTGCGAGTCGAAATCCGGTGCCACCACGAGCGTCGACCATCCCCGTGCGTGCGCGAGTTGCAAAGCATGCTGCAGTAGACGGGTCTTCCCCATCCCGGGGTCACCGGAGAAAACCGTGACTACGTTCTGGCCGGCGAACGCGAGATCGAACCCCTGCTCAATCGCATGAACTTCTGGCCTTCGGCCACGAACGGGAATCAAGTAGAGGTCGGCTGCACTTCCCGCGAGCGCGTCGCGGTTGCTGGCGCGATGTGGCTTGCGGGAGGGGGGCACGCACTCACGATACTCGCGCAACGGCTGAACACGAGACGAAGCGACTTTCGCCAATCGTCGCAACGCTACTCGGCCAGAGGGTGCGCGAATAGAACATGCGATGTATTGGCGGGGCCCGGGGGATGTAGCCCCCGAAACTGCCGAATAGCGTCGCATCTGCGAACGCCGGATCGGCGGCTCGTGCCAATCCACACACCCGCCGGACACCGGCATGAAACGAAGGAGCCTCTCATGGCTGCAACCCCTCGCCCCGACCTCGTGCTTTCGCACGCAGTGGTCACGTCTGACGTCACCGGCAACTTCGATGACATCGACATCGAAGCGTGGCTGAAGAACCTCCCCACCCACGAGTACCAGCGCTGTGCGCCCGGCGACCACAAGGCTGCCGGCTACACGGTCGACGACGACGGCACGCCCATGTCGATCAACGTCGAGGTCATCGGAGCGGGCCTGGTCATCCAGAACTACCGCTACGAGGTCGCCTCCAAGCACTACTGCAAGATGGTTTCCATCTCCGACGTTCTCTCTCCGGCCGGCTGGACCACCACCCAGGTGATCTGGGAACTCGGCATGGAGCAGCTCGAGGGCGACCAGCTGCGCTACGTCAACACCGTCACCTCGCACCCCACGGAGGAGTTCCTGGAGTTCATCACGGCCAGCGGACAGACCTTCGAGGAGGCCGCAGCCGCCCGCCAGGAGGCTTCGGGCCGTCACTGCGAGCTCGAGACGCCGCACTACGCGCAGAGCATCGTCGCGTACGCCAAGGCCAACGCATCCGCCTGAGCGGAGTGACCATGGCTACCACGGACACGCACGCCGAGCACCACACGGTCGCAGAGCATGAGCACGGCGCGAGCTGTGGACACGAGGCGGTCGCCCACGGCGACCACGTCGACTACGTCCACGATGACCACCGTCACGCGCTTCACGGCGACCACTACGACGAGCACTAAGAACCCGTCTGGGTGGAGGGGGCACAATGTCTCCTCCACCCGCTCGCGTTTGAGAACGAAGGAACCCCATGACCTCAGCAGTACGGTTTACCCGACCTGGTTCACCTGACGTGCTCCGCCTCATCTCGGTGGACCGACCCCACCCCGCACCTCACGAGGTGCGCATCAGCGTCCACGCCGCCGGCATCAACAACGCCGACCTGCTCGAACGTCGCGGCCACTACCCCGTGCCCCCGGGAGCTCCTCCCGGACTCGGGCTCGAATGCGCCGGCGTCATCGACGCCGTGGGCGCGGACGTCGCCGGCTGGAAGGTCGGAGACGAAGTCTGCGCGCTGCTCACCGGCGGCGGCTACGCGGAAGAAGTCGTCGTCCCCGCCACCCAGGTGATGCCCAAGCCCACCACCATGACCATGCTCGAAGCGGCAGGCCTTCCCGAAGTCGCCTGCACCGTCTACTCGAACCTTGCGATGATCGCGGGCCTGAAAGCGGGTCAAACGGTTCTCATTCACGGTGCGGCCGGGGGCATCGGTTCCTTTGCCACACAGTGGGCAACCGCAATCGGTGCCCGGGTCATCGGCACGGCCGGAAGCAAGGCGAAGACAGACGCCGTCCTCGGCTTTGGAGCATCCGTCGCCATCAACTACCGCAGCGAGGACTTCGCCTCGGTCACGCGCGCCGCAACGAACGGGCGCGGCGTAGACGCCATCCTCGACATCGTCGGCACGCCGTACCTGGAGAGCAACATCGAATGCCTCGCCGACGATGGCCACCTCGTCATCATCGGCGGATCCACAGGTCCCGCCACCGTCGATCTGTGGGAGCTGATGTCGCGCCGAGCCAGCATCTCCGCCACCCTCCTGCGGGCGCGCCCCGCAGCGCAGAAGGCCGAGATCATCGCCGGTGTCACGCGCGACGTCCTACCGCTCATCGAAAGCGGTGCCATCCGCGGCGCAGTCGACGCGGTCTTCCCGCTCGCAGAAGCGAACCGCGCACATGAACTTCTCGAAGGCGGGCAGACCGTGGGGAAGGTCGTCCTGAACGCCCTCGAGCAGTAGCCCGTCTGGGGCTGGATCTGTCGGGCAGCGGCATCGAACGGGGGTTGCTGCTCCCTGCAGATCACATCGACTTTGGAGACACCGCCATGAACACACCGGCACCCCGACCCGCAACCGGCGACGTCACGACGTCCGACGACACCGCACCCCGCATGTCGATCTGGGCGCCCCTGTCCGTCCCGATCTTCCGAGCACTGTGGTTGGCGGCGCTGGTCAGCAACATCGGCACCTGGATGCAGACAGTTGGGGCGCAATGGTTCATGGTGGAGCAGCACACCCACCCGCTCCTCATCGCCCTCATCCAGACAGCGTCCGCCGCCCCTGTGCTGCTCCTCGGCATCCCGGCGGGAGTGCTCGGCGAATTCCTGAACCGTCGTTCAGTCTTGATATGGATGCAGACGCTTCAGGTGCTGCTGAGCGCAGCTCTCGTGACGTTGACCGCGACGGGGGAGATGACGCCTTATCTGCTGCTGCTCATCACCGTGCTCCTCGGTGCGGCGACGGCCGTGCAGCTTCCCGCCTATCAGGCGCTGGCCACCGAGATCGTGCCGCTCCGTATGGTGCCGATGGCGGCCTCCCTCAGCGCCGTATCCGTCAACGTCGCACGTGCCATCGGCCCCGCCGTCGCCGGCGTCCTTCTCTCCGGGTTCGGTGTCGCATTCGTCTTCGGGATGAACCTGCTGTCCTTCGCCGCATTCCTCATCGTCCTTATCACCTGGCGCACCTACCGCCCGAACCCTCATCAGGCCGAGCGGTTCGTAGACGCGGCACGTGCAGGACTTCGCTACGTCACGCAGGCTGCCGTCGTTCGCCGCATGTACGTCCGCCTCGGCGCGTTCGTCGTCCCGGCCAGCGTGCTCTACGCACTCCTCCCGCTCATTGCCACACAGCGCTTGAACCTTGACTCCGCCGGGTACGGGCTCCTGCTCGCAGGGCTCGGCATCGGTTCAGTCGGTGCGGCGTTCCTCATCCCGTGGTTCCACGCCCTCGGCGCGAACCGGTCAGTGCTGCTGTCGTCGGTGCTGTTCGGGGCCGCGACCATCGGGGTCGCCGTATCCCCATGGATCTTCCTCACACTGCCGATCCTCGCGATTGCTGGAGCAGCGTGGATCGGCGTCGTCGCCACGCTGAACGGCGCCGTCCAGTCCTTCCTTCCCGTCTGGGTCCGCGCCCGAGGTCTGTCCGTCTACCAGATGGTTCTCTACGGGGCGATGGCAGCGGGCGGTCTCGCGAGCGGACTCATCGCCGGATGGATAGGTGCCATCGCCACCAGCGCAATCGCTGGAGCAGCGACGCTCGTCGTCGCCGCATCCCAGCTCTTCTGGCCTCTGCTGGAAACGGCAGACAAGAAGAGAGACACGTTCGCCCTTCCGCTGGCGGACGCCGTCCAGGACATCGACGGGCGCAGCCCCACACTCGTCCTCGTGCGTTACGACGTAGCAGGCGAACAGGAAGACGCGTTCGTGCAGCAGATGAATGCCGTCGAGCACAGCCGCCGACGAACAGGTGCCCGCACGTGGGCGTTGTACCAGGACAGGGAAGACGGCACGTGGGTGGAGGTCTTCGGCGTCGGCAGCTGGAGTGAACACCTCCAACAGCACCAAACCCGTCTCACCCAGTACGACCGGGTCGTCATCGAGACAGCGGGCGCGCTCGCACTGTCCGTCGACGTGAATCACCTCATCGAGCACGACAGTGTCGTCGGCTCACACACGAAGCCGCGACACAAGCACGCCACTGTGACAGCACGCACCCGACAGGAGAAAACCCCATGACTCTCTCAGCCCCGGACCTCGTCGGCGCGTGGCGGCTCGTCAGCGCGACGGAAGTCTTCGCCGACGGCGTACGGATGCCAGAGTTCGGTCCCCACGTGAACGGCTACCTCTCGTACAGCCCTGACGGCATCGTCTCGGCAACCCTGGGATCGACGGATCGAGTTCACACGAACGACCCTGACCCGCAGTCCGTCTCGACCGCGAACCTGGCGCTCATGGCCGGGGGGTTCATCGCTTACGCCGGGCCATACACCGTCGACTCCGCCAGCGATACGGTCACCCACCATGTGGACATCGCGCTGTTCACCGGATGGGAAGGTAAACCCCAGGCGCGGCAGGCCCGCATCGAAGGCAACGATCTGTTCATCACAGGATCTCCACGCACCACCATCGATGGGCTCACCTTCCACAGCGAACTCCACTGGACGCGGGTGACAGCCCGCGCGACGCAGGATTCATGAGCGCGGCCCGCATCGCACGGGCGCTTGTGCATTTCGCTCCCGCGCCTCGCGCGTGGGTCCCCGCCACCCAAGCAGCCATCGCGGTCGCCGGCCCACCGGCCGTATTCGCCGCCTTCGGACAACTGCGCCTGGGACTCCTCGCGGCATTCGGCGCACTCATCGTCCTGTACCTCTCCGGGCAGAGCAGGAGAGAACGCGCCGCGAAGTTGCCGGTCATCGCAGTCGGCTTTCTCGTGGGCACCGTCATCGGCATCAGCACGGGAGGTTCATTGCCGACAAGCCTGCTTGCCATGAGTATCGTCGCCGTTGTCTTCTCGTACGTGAGCTTGACGTTCAACGTGGGACCGCCCGGCGCCATCTTCCCGGTCCTCACCGCAGGCTCCATGGGGCAGCTGACGGCGCCCGTGTCGATGGGGGGAGGGGGAGTGGACCCGCTTCTCGTTGTCTCAGTTGTGGCGCTGGGCGTTGTCACCGGGTACATCGTGATCGTCGCGCCACTCGCGCTGCGTCGAGTGCGAACAGACGATGCGAAGCTCCCGCACGACTACAGGTGGACGTACAGCTGGGGAACCGATTCTGTCCGCATCTTCGCGCGCCTGACTGTCGCCATCATCCTCGCCGTTCTGGCGAGTTCGTCGCTGGGTCTTCATCACGTCGGATGGGTGCTCCTTGCCGTGATCAGCATCCTGCAGAAAGACTCCGACCTGCACCTCGGGACACTCCGGATGGCCCAGCGGCTCATCGGAACAGCTCTCGGCGTCTGCATCGCGCTCATCTTCATGCTCTGGATACCCGAGGGGTTCGCGCTCGTCGCTGTCGTTGGCGGACTCGTGTTCGGGTTCGTGTTCTTCATCCGCAGCAACCTCATGTTCGCGCTCATGTTGGTAACTCCGATGGCGCTTCTTCTCGTGGCTGGCGGTAACCGTCCGCTCCTCGAGGTATCCATGAGCACACGCATCATCGACACCGTGGTCGGCGGTGCGGTCGCAGGCGCCGTGCTGTGCGTAGTCAGCGTGACTCGCAAGTGGGCCTCGCACGGTATCGGGACTCAGAGAGCAGGGGGCGATGCGTTTGCCCTGCCGCGCGCCGACAACAGTGCGTGACGAGACACTGCCCGCGGCTACGGCGGGGAGCCCTGCCGGGAACGCGCTCGGCGACGGCCCAGTTCCCGCAGATCGGGTGACCGACTCAGGCCGTGCGGCGCACCAACTTCCGATTGACGAACTCGCGGATTCCGTCGGAGCCCAACTCCCGTCCGATTCCTGAGCGTTTGACGCCGCCGAAGGGAAGCTCGGCGCGTTCGGCGCCGACGGCATTGATGAACACCATTCCCGCATCGAGGTCGCGGGCGACGCGGTCAGCCTGCTCCTGGTCCTGGGTGAAGACATAGGAGCCCAAGCCGAATGAGGTGTCGTTCGCGATAGCGACGGCTTCCTCATCGGAGCTGGCCCGGAAGAGCATCGCAACGGGACCGAAGAACTCTTCACGGTACGCATCGTTGTCGGGTTCGACGTTGAGAAGGACTGTCGGAGCTACGAATGCTCCGACGGAGCGGCCGGCTCTGATTGCGGTTGCTCCCTGTGACTGGGCGGTAGCGATCTGATCTTCTACTCTGCGAGCCGCCGCGTCCGAACTGAGAGGACCGAGAACGGTACCGGAGGCCGTGGGGTCGCCGAACTCGATGTCCGACATGGCTTCGATGAACCGGTCCCGGAAATCCTCGAAAAGGTCATCCATCACGATGAAGCGTTTCGCGGCGTTGCACGCCTGGCCGGCGTTGCCGAACCGTGCGCTTACGGCGGCTTGAACAGTGGCATCCATGTCGTCGGTGGAGAACAGCAGGAACGGGTCCGATCCGCCCAATTCCAGCACCACCTTCTTCAGGTGTCGACCCGCAATCTCTGCGACGGCAGATCCGGCGCGTTCTGAACCGGTCAAGGACACACCAGCGACTGCGGGATGGGCGATCAGGTCTGCGATCTGGCGGTGGTCGGCGTAGATGTTGCGGTAGGCCCCTTCGGGGAAGCCCGCGTCCAAGAAGATCTGCTCAATCGCAGCGGCGGATTCCGGGCATTGCGGAGCGTGCTTCAGGAGAATGGTGTTGCCGGCGACCAGGTTCGGCCCCGCGAATCGGGCAACCTGGTAGTAGGGGTAGTTCCACGGCATGATGCCTAGGAGAAGCCCGATGGGCGCTTGCTCGATCCGTGCTTGGCCCGCCCCGGTGGGGAGGTCGATCTGTTCGTCGGCTAGCAGCGCTGGGCCGTTCTCGGCATAGAAGTCGTAGATGCTGGCGCTGAAGTCCACCTCGCCCAAAGCCTGGTCTACCGGCTTGCCCATCTCGCGCGTGATCAGTCGAGCCAACTCCTCGCGGCGCTCACGGTGGAGATTAGCCACGCGTCGGAGAAGGGTTGCCCGGTCGGCGGGGCGAGTCTTCCGGGACCAGCCTTTCTGTGTCGACTGACCGGACACCACATACTCTTCGAGAGTCCCGTCGTCGATGGTCGGGTAGTTCGCCACGGTCTGGCCGGTAGCGGGATCAATTACGGCGTACATCGTGGCTCCTTCGCTTCGAGATCACGCCATAATACGACATTATTGTGACCCGGCACAGGAATGTTCTGAATTGAGCTCCTCGTAGGATGAGCACTTGAACGTGCGTGATGACGGAGGGCAACGGGATGACAGATTCTTCGACAGGCGATCTCGCCTCGGAGCGAAGGGAAGCGATCCTTCTTGCGACCGTCCGCTGCATCGCTCGGCAGGGATACGACAGTGTTCGTCTTCGTGACGTGAGCAAAGAGGCAGGGGTGTCCGTTGGCCTGCTGCAGCACTACTTCGAGACCCGCGATGCTCTCGTCGACGAAGCGATCACGCTTGGCAACGACAAGCTCATCGCTCGCTGGGATGACTCCTTCGCCGACCAGAGTGCTCACGACAGGGTGATCGCATCCATCCGGCGAGTTGCAGCACGCCCTGAGTTGCGCGACGTCAGTGTTCTCTGGGTTGAGTTTGCGCGCGCCTCCATGCGCCACGAGCACCTTCGCGAGCGGCACCGCGCCGTGTACAGCGCATGGCAGCAGCACTTCCTGGAGATTCTGGAGGCCGGCATCGCCGACGGATCGTTCCGGCCGGCTCTGGATCCCGAAGACGCCGTTCGTGCACTGATGGCCTACTTCGATGGGTACGAATTGGAAGTGGCCACCGGCGTCGTCCAGCCCGACGTGCAACCTTTCGAAGACCGCAGTGTGGCCTTCGCTCTCGCACTCTTCGGATCCACACGTCAGTAGCTCCGCTGTCTCGTTGATCCAGCGCTGTCGCAGAGCTCGCGGGGGAGTGTCGTAGAAAAAGCTTGCGTCTGACAATAAGTTCATATTATTGTCGCCGCAACGACCAGCGCACCCGCTGGCCGAGAGGAGGCTCAGCGGTGAGTACGCCAACGCAGCGCAAGACCATCGTCTGCCCGTGCCAGGACGTGACCCTGGGCGACGTCCTCGACGCAATCGAGCACGGACATACCAACGTCGAGACTCTAAAGCGCGCCACCGCCGTGTTCATGGGGGCATGCCAGGGCAAGACCTGCGCGCCGCACGTGAAAGCGTTGATCGGCGAAGTCAGCGGGGACGACTATCGACGTCCCTCCGCCCGCCTTCCCCTGCAACCGATCCTGCTCGGCGCACTGGCGGACCCGGAGGAGGACTGATGCTTCCGGGCGTGCACACGGGCGATCTGCGGTCCACATACGGTGTCGTAATCATCGGCGCTGGCGTGCAAGGGCTCGCGCTAGCCTACGAACTCGCGAAGCGCGGCGTGACCGACGTCCTCGTGGTGGACAAGTCGTGGCCGGGGAGCGGAGCGAGCGGGAGGAACGGAGAACTCATCCGATCCGCGTTCTCCTCGCCTGAATGGTGCGGACTCTTCGACCTCGCGCTCGACAAATGGCAGACCCTCGGAGCCGAGCTGGACTACAACATCCTGTTCAACCGGGATGGCTATGCGGTCCTCGCGTCCACTGATGACCAGTGGGCCATGTTGCAGCGCGACCGTGCGTTCCAAGCTACTGTCGGCATCCGCTCGGAACTCCTGGACGACCGCGACGCCCGTCGACTTCTCCCAGCAGCCGCACCCGGTCTCGTCCGCGGAGCCTTGTTCCAGCCTCACGGCGGATTCGCCCACCACGATTCCGTTGTCGCCGGATACCTAGAGAGAGCGGCCGCACGAGGCGTTCACGTTGTTGGCGGGCGCCAAGTAG
>NZ_JBEOUR010000046.1:0-29219 GCF_040302605.1 Microbacterium sp. NPDC097977 | reverse complement strand
CCGCAGGCGGAGATAGCACCATGCAACTCATTGATATCGGCGTCAACCTGACCAACCCCAGTTTCGACGAGAAGCACCAGGCTGTGCTCGAGCGTGCCTATGCCGCTGGCGTGGGTCCGGACAGGTTCATGACTCAACCGGCTCCAGGCTTTGCGGCTCTTTGCGCCAGCGGCGACCAAGGCGATCGAAGTAGAGGTAGATCACCGTGGCGGCTGTCGTGACCCCCTTCGAAGCCGTCGGACGACGCTCAGCGGCGTCCGAGCTGCGTGGTGATCTCGGTCACCTGGTTGTAGATCGAGCGGCGCTCCTTCATGAGCTCGCTGATCTTCTTGTAGGCGTACATGACCGTGGTGTGATCGCGATTGCCGAACAGCTGTCCGATCTTCGGCAGCGAGAGACTGGTGCGCTCTCTGCAGAGGTACATGGCGATCTGTCGTGACGTCGCGATCTGCTGCGATCGGCTCGAGCCGTACAGGTCGTCGACGGTGAGCTTGAAGTACTGCGCCGTGGCCGTGATGATGTCGGTCGGCGAGATGATGTTGTCCTCCGCCGTGTCGATGATGTCGCGCAGGACGGTCTGGGCCAGCGAGATGTCGAGCGCGGAGCGGTTGAGGCTCGCGAACGCGGAGACGCGGATGAGTGCGCCCTCGAGCTCGCGGATGTTCGAGGACACGACGGTGGCGATGTACTCGAGCACCTCGTCGGGAATGTGCAGCGCCTCGCTCTGGGCCTTCTTGCGAAGGATCGCGATGCGGGTCTCGAGGTCGGGGGCCTGGACGTCGGTGATGAGACCCCACTCGAAGCGGCTGCGCATCCTGTCCTCGAACCCGGTCAGATGCTTCGGCGCCACGTCGCTGGTGATCACGACCTGCTTGTTGTGATCGTGCAGGGTGTTGAAGGTGTGGAAGAACGCCTCCTGGGTCTCGGCGCGACCCTGCAGGAACTGGATGTCGTCGATGAGGAGGATGTCCACCTCGCGGTAGCGCGCCTGGAACGCGGCGCCGCGGTTGTTGGCGATCGAGTTGATGAAGTCGTTGGTGAACTCCTCGCTCGAGACGTACCTGACCTTCACCCCTGCATAGAGGGATTGGGCGTAGTCGCCGATCGCGTGCAGGAGATGGGTCTTGCCGAGTCCGGAGTCGCCGTAGATGAAGAGCGGGTTGTACGCCTTGGCGGGAGCCTCCGCGACGGCGACGGCCGCTGCATGGGCGAATCGGTTGGACTGTCCGATGACGAAGTTGTCGAAGGTGTACTTCGGATTGAGTCGTGACTCGTGCCGCAGCTGCGTGGGCTGCTCCATCGGCGACTCGACGCGCGACTGCTCCTGACGGCCGTAGTCGGCGACGGCGATCGGTGCCGTGGGCTGCTCGGCGAGCTCGTGGTTGACCACGACACGGTACGAGGTGACCTCTTCGCCGATGTGCGACAGCGCCTCCATGATCGGGAGCCGCAGACGCTTGTTGATCTGTGCCGCGGTGAGGTCGTTGGGCACCTCGAGGTACAGGGTCGCGGCCATGACGCCGGCCGGCACGGCGAGACTGAGGAATCCCTGCAGCTGGGGGGTGACCCGGTCATCCGCTTCGAGCAGCTCCTGCACCGTGGTCCAGATCGGAACGTCGGGCTGGGCAGGTGATGACATGACGCTCCGGGCTGCATATGTGCGGAGGGCTCCCGAGACGTCAGGACCCTGTGGATAACTCCGGATGCCACGGTAGTCACAGCGGCTGTGAACGGCAACCTGCCCTGAGGAATCCGCGCGCGTGTTGCGCATACGTGCAGGCGAGGGGTTGTGGATAATAGCTGTGCGGATCTCGCAGGTCATCCACTGCCGAAGCGCGCAGATTTGCTCTGCGCGCCGTCAAGACGTACCCTTAATCGGTTGACTTATGCCTGAACGGCAGATCCCTATGTCTCCGGTCAAAATGATCCCGGTGGCAGCATTCCCGGAGTGATTCCATGAGCAAGCGCACCTTCCAGCCCAACAACCGTCGTCGCGCCAAGAAGCACGGCTTCCGTCTTCGCATGCGCACCCGCGCCGGCCGCGCCATCCTGTCGGCTCGCCGCGCGAAGGGACGCACCGAGCTCTCCGCGTAGAACGCTGTGCTCGCCCGCCCGTATCGTGTGACCCGCGGGAGCGACTATCGACTGGTCGTTCGACGCGGTTCACGCTGTGGCGGAGCCCGCGTCGTCACATCGATGCTGACGACGGGTGAGAGCAGAGCCGCGAGGTTCGGATTCATCATCAGCAAGCAGGTGGGCACCGCAGTGGTGCGCAACACCGTCCGTCGGCGACTCAAAGCCATCTGTGCGGAGGCGCTGTCACGAGTACCCGAGGGCACGGATGTCGTCATCCGTGCCCTTCCTGCATCCGCGACCGCGAGCTTCTCCGAACTGAGTGCCGATGTGAATCGCTGCCTCGACCGACTCGTGAAGACACGATCATGACCGCTCTACCGTCGTCGTCGATCGGCACGGGACGGATGCAGGCGAGTGACCTGCTGCGCAGCATCCCCCTGATCCCCAGGAATCTCGTGTTGGGATTCCTCACCGGGTACCGCAAGGTGATCTCCCCGATGTACGGAGACGTGTGTGCGTACTACCCATCCTGTTCGGCTTACGCTGTAGGGGCGGTGCAACAGCACGGTGCCGTGCGGGGAACACTGTTCTCGGCGTGGCGCATTCTCCGTTGCAATCCCTGGAGTCACGGCGGCGTCGATGACGTCCGTCCGCATGAACACTTCCGCTATGACCTGACCGCTCGCGGTTTCGTCGTCCCTTCCCGAAAGGACTGATCGGTGGGTCTTGACCTTCTGTTCGCCAGCGCAACACCGTCGCCGGCGCCTGCCTCCGGCGGCTTCGACCTGATCGGCACCATCCTCTGGCCGCTCAAGTGGGTCGTCGAGCTCGTTCTCGTCGCCTGGCACTGGCTGCTGACCGCGGTCGGCCTCCCGGCCGCATCCGGTCTGACCTGGGTGCTGTCGATCGTCGGCCTCGTCATCGTCGTGCGTGCTGCCCTGATCCCGCTCTTCGTGAAGCAGATCAAGAGCCAGCGAAAGATGATGGAAATTGCTCCTGAACTGCGAAAAGTTCAGGAGAAGTATCGGGGTAAGAAGGATCAGCTCTCTCGCGAGGCCATGAGCCGCGAGACCATGGCGCTGTACAAGAAGCACGGCACGACACCGATGTCGAGCTGTCTGCCACTGCTGGTGCAGATGCCGATCTTCTTCTCGCTGTTCAGCGTGCTGAGCGATGTGACCAAGCATCACAATGCCGGTATCGGTGGAGTCGGCTTCCTCAGCGCGGAGCTCACCGAGCAGTTCTACGACGCGAAGCTGTTCGGTGTGGCCTCGCTGCACGAGACTCTCGGCAACGCCGTGGACGCGGGGAACACCACCGCGATCGTCATCCTGGTCACGCTCGTCGTCCTGATGATCGGCTCGCAGTTCTTCACGCAGCTGCAGATCATCTCGAAGAACCTGTCGCCCGAGGCCAAGACCGGCCAGGCGTACCAGATGCAGAAGATCATGCTCTACGTGCTGCCGCTCGGGTTCATCTTCTCGGGAATCTTCTTCCCGCTCGGTGTCGTCGTCTACTGGTTCATCTCGAACCTGTGGACCATGGGTCAGCAGTTCCTCGTCATCCGCGAGATGCCGACTCCCGGCTCCGAGGCCGCGAAGGCCCGTGAGGAGCGCCTGGCGCGCAAGGGCAAGGCCATCGATTCCTCGGGCAAGGTCGTGCCGATGGCGGTGTATGAGGCTGAGCAGCAGCGCATGCTCGACGAGGTGGAGAAGGCCAAGGCCGAGGCTCCCAAGCGTCAGCAGCCGGTCGGTAAGAAGCGTTCGAAGAAGAAGGGGAGCGGTGCATGACGGAGAACATCACGGCCATCGAGGAGCCGACAGTCGCACAGCTCGAGAACGAGGGCGACATCGCGGCTGACTACCTCGAAGAGCTCCTCGACATCGCCGACATCGATGGCGATCTGAACCTGGATGTCCGTCAGGGTCGGGCATACGTGTCCGTCGAAGCCGAGGGGAATGGCCTCTCTCTTCTGTCGGCACCTGACACGGTGCAGGCTCTGCAGGAGCTCACTCGTCTGGCGGTTCAGAACCGGACAGGCTCGTTCTCGCGTCTCATCCTCGACATCGGCGGCTCGCGCGACGCGCGCCGGGCTCAGCTCGAGACCCTCGTGAACGCGGCCGCTGCCAAGCTGGACGAGGGCGCGAGTCAGGCATCCCTTCCCGCGATGTCGAGCTACGAGCGCAAGCTGGTGCACGACATCGCTGCCGATCAGGGTCTCGTGTCCGAGTCCTACGGCGAGGGTGCCGACCGTCACACGGTTCTCCGTCGTCGGTGATGTTTCACGTGAAACATCACGTCGGGCTCCGCCGGTGAGCATGCTCGAGCCGGAACCGGTCGTAGCAGCCGAGCTGTTCGGTGACAGGATCGACGTCGCCCGTCAGTTCACCGCGGCGCTCGCGGATCAGGGTGAGGAGCGAGGGCTCATCGGTCCTCTCGAGCTCTCACGACTGTGGACGCGACACATCCTCAACAGCGTGATCGCGGCCCCGCTCTTCCATGGATCGGTTGCCGATATCGGGTCGGGCGCAGGATTGCCCGGACTGGTTCTCGCAATCGCGCGTCCTGACGTGCACTGGACTCTCATCGAACCGATGGAGCGACGGATCACCTGGCTCAATGAGCAGGTGGAGGCACTGTCACTCGACAACGTCGAAGTACTGCGCGCCCGCGCCGAAGACGTCGATCGCCCCGGCGGGTTCGATGTGGTCACCGCTCGTGCTGTCAGCGCGCTGCGAACCCTGTTGCCTCTGACCGCACCTCTTGTGCGTGATGGCGGTGAACTCGCGGTACTCAAGGGCATGAACGCCGCGAACGAGATCGACGCGGCGCAGAAGCAGATCAAGAAGTACCGGCTGTCCGACGTACGTGTCGAAGTGCTGGGAGAAGGCGTGCTGCCCGAGATCACCAGAGTGGTGCGCGCGACCGTCCGGTGAGGCGTTCCCCCCTTCCGTGGGGATGATGTCCTCGTGGCGGCGTGATCGTTCGTCGTTTGCTCGACTTTTTGGGTGTTCACTGGTTCCGCTTTGCGTGTTGCGCCCGACGGTGGGTGCTGGTCTCCAGTGGGATCCCGGTGAGTGATGTGGGCACCATATTGGCCGGGTTCCGAGTGCTGCGGGACTCGCGCAGGCCGGGTCGAGTCGTTGTCACGCGTCGCCTCGGGCATCACGATATGCGGCTCTGCGGAGCAGTGCGCTCCGAGGGACCGCTCGCTGCTGCGACTGCGGAGCGGGCTCGTTTGCTAGCTGTGCCTATCGTTGCGCCGGGGCCGCCGACGAAGCTGCAGTGTTTCACGTGAAACGCCGCGGATTTGAACGACTCGATGTTCCACGTGAAACATCTCGAGTGTGATGGAGCGGGTGTTCGTCGCGGAACAAGATCACTCCATTCGAGGGTGATGTTTCACGTGGAACATAAGGTTCGCGAGAGCCGCCCGCGGGATCGGCAGAGCACCGTGGCCGTGGATTGGATGCGTTCTGGTGTTTCCGCCCGGGTGGTCCCGCAAGGTGTGTGTGCATGCAGAGCCGGCAGCCTGCTGCGCACGGCCTCGGTTGCTCGCGGATCCATCCCACATCAGGGCGTCGCCTGTCAGCGCTTGTCTACCAGTCCGGCGGGAGAGGCACGGAGGAGGAGGCTGCGGCGGCTGCCTCTTCCCTCGTGCGGCCGAGCGGCGGACGCTTCAGGTCCAGGCGGAGAGGCGGGGGCGTCTTCACGATCACATCCGGCGGACGTCAGGCATCAAGGTGGATGGTTCTCCTTGACCCGGGGGCCGTGATGACGGGCTCTTGGGTCGATGAGGGTAGCCGACGGGGGCTTCGAGGGCACCCGCGCTGTCGTGCGAACACGAACGGGCGCGCGCAGCGTGAGGGTGGTCGAGTTGCAGTGGTGATGAGGCTCCGGCGGTCATGAGGCTCCGGCGGTGATGAACCTCCAGTGGCGCTGGAGACGCGAGGACGAGTCAGGGGGGATCGTTGTCTGTGGCCCAGACCCGTGGGGGAGGGGCGGAGACAGGGGCGAGGAGCCCAGCCGGCGCCGTGCCATCGTGGTGGGACTATCTCCGCGACGCACACCGCCTGGAAGTGCATCGTCGTGAGGCACCATTCTCTTGGCGTGTGACCCGGCTTTGTGGGGACGAGCGCACGGCCACCGCGACGGGAGAGCTGCGTCGCACACGTGGTCTTCGCCGTCGTCGGGCTCGTCAGGGACCGCCACTCGACGAGATTGCCGCGTTGAGCGGCGGAGAGGAGCGGGACGGTTCCCTCCGATCCTTGGATCTCTCCTCCCTGCTCTGACGGCGTCAGCCGCGAGAGGACGGTGCATCTCGCGACGTGGCACGGTAGCAGACCCTCGCCCCGTCGCATCGGGAGCTCGACGGAGACGAGCGGGTACTGTGGTTCGACGGCATCCTGGCGCTCCTGAGCGGTTGCCCTGACTCTCACCAGGTGTACCCTTTAGGCACACGTTTCACGTGAAACACGCGGGTGCCGCGTCGGAGATCGGCGCGCAGGCCACCATCCGTTCCACCCAGAGGGGGAGGGATGCGCCTAGGCAGTTCTCAGCGGCCGCCGTAGGTCGGTCGACCGATGTCGAGATGGCCGGGACTGCGTGTGTCGATGATCATGCTTCGTGCCGTTCGGCCGAGACGGCCTCATGGTGTGCCAGGGAGATCGATCACAGGAATGTCGGGAGTAGGGACGTCCACGCTCCTATCGGTTCTGGGGGATCGCGGTCATCGGGTGATCGATACGGACTACGGAGCGCGGAAGACCGCAGTCGGGGTGTGGGATGAGATGCGGCTGTCTGCGTTGCTGAGCTCGGCGTCATCCGTCGTCGTCACAGGAGCGGGGCGGGAGAACCGGAGGAGGTTCTGTGATCGATTCGACCACGTGGTGCTGCCCTCGAGAACCGAGGAGGTGATCCTCGCCCGGGTCGCTTGCCGCGCGAACAATCACTACGGCCGTACCGAGAGCGAGCGGCGGGAGATGCGCACGCATCTGCAGGATGTCGAACCTCGGCTACGCGCGACTGCGACTGAGGAGTTCGAGGGCACGGACCCCCTAGATCACCTCGCCGATCGTATCGAGCGGCTTCTTTGGGAGTAGGTGTTTCACGTGAAACAGCCGGAACGCGAGCGGTCGTCTGTCCGGAACAGGGGACCGTGCGCGCGGCCGCACCTCCGACCCAGGCCCAGAGCCCCGGCACGCACGGAGACTCCTCTGCTCCTGCACAGGTGCGCCACGACATGCCGGACCTCTCTCCCGACGGGGCCGTTGAAATCCGGACTCCCATCGAGCCCGAATCGCACCCCGGAGTCGGCTTCTGCTCGTGTTCCAGAAACCTCAATCCCCGATCACGGGTGGTTTCCTACTTCCGCCCCATCCTGCATCGGACACACGATCTTCAGGAGTCGAAGGCCGCGAACGCCGGGATGCACCCGGGCGCTCACAGTCACTGTCTGCCGCAACGATTAGAGTGGAAGGCGGCCCCGAAAGGAGTGGATGTTTCACGTGAAACAGCCCGAAAAGGCATCACCGAAGAGCGATTTCGGGATGGACACACCCCTCGCGCGGGAGATCGCCGACCTGTCCGCACGTCGACGCGCTCTCGAAGGTGTGCAACTCCACTTCGGCGGAGAGACTCGCATCCTCACGGTCTCGAACCAGAAGGGCGGGGTCGGTAAGACGACCAGCGCGGTCAACGTCGCGGCCGCTCTCTCCGGCCTCGGAGCGAAGGTCCTCGTCATCGACCTGGATCCTCAGGGAAACGCGTCCACCGCGCTCGGCGTACCCCACAACGCGGAGACCCCGAGTGTGTACGACGTGCTGATCGAGGACACCGCACTCGCCGACATCGTGCAGCAGAGCCCTGAGGATGAGAACCTCTTCTGCGCCCCCAGCACCATCCACCTCGCTGGCGCCGAGATCGAGCTCGTGGCCCAGGTCGCACGCGAACACCGTCTCCGCAGGGCGCTCGATGTCTATCTCATCGACAGCCCCATGGACTTCGTCATCATCGACTGCCCGCCGTCGCTCGGACTCCTCACCATCAACGCCTTCACGGCAGCGCGTGAGGTCTTCATCCCCATCCAGTGCGAGTACTACGCACTCGAGGGACTGAGCCAGCTGCTGGGCAGCATCCAGATGATCCAGAAGCACCTCAATCCGGACCTTCACCTGTCGACGATCCTCCTCACGATGTTCGACGGGCGCACCCGTCTCGCACAGCAGGTCGCCGACGAGGTCCGCACCCACTTCCCGCAGCAGGTTCTGGACACCGTCATCCCGCGCTCCGTGCGGGTGTCGGAGGCACCGAGCTTCGGACAGACCGTGATCGCCTATGACGGGCAATCCGCCGGCGCCGTCGCCTACCGCGAGGCCGCTGTCGAGATCGCGTCGCGCACGGCGACGCAGAGCAAGGAGAAATGATGGCGAAGCGCACTGGACTGGGCCGGGGCATCGGTGCCCTCATTCCGACGGCGGATCAGTCGGAACGCCCCGTGGACGTCTTCTTCCCCGGAGCGAGTCTGCGGTCGAACCAGGCGACCGCGCCGGTCGAACCCGCTGCCGACCTCGAGGCGGTCCCCGGCATCCATCTCATCCAGATCGATCCTCAGAAGATCGTGCCGAACCCGCGGCAGCCGCGTACGCACTTCGACCCGAGCGACCTTGCGGAGCTCGTGCACAGTGTGCGCGAATTCGGCGTCCTGCAGCCGGTCGTGGTTCGCAAGAACGCGGATGGCGAGTACGAGCTGATCATGGGGGAGAGGCGCACACGCGCCGCGCGCGAGGCCGGTCTGGACGCCATCCCCGCAGTGGTGCGCGAGACGGCGGACGAGGATCTGCTGCGTGACGCCCTTCTCGAGAACCTGCACAGGTCGGAGCTGAACCCTCTGGAAGAAGCCTCCGCCTACCAGCAGCTGCTGGAGGACTTCGGCATCACTCAGGAGGAGCTGGCGACGCGCATCGGTCGATCGCGCCCCCAGATCAGCAACACGATCCGCCTGCTCAAGCTGCCGGTTCCCGTGCAGCAGCGCGTGGCGGCCGGCGTGCTGACGGCTGGGCACGCACGCGCGATCCTCAGCCTCGACACCCCGGAGGCGATGCAGCGCCTCGCCGACAAGGTCGTGAACGAGGACCTCTCGGTCCGTGCCACCGAGGTCGCCGCCAAGACGGAGCCGACCACAGCGACGCGCACCGCGAAGCCGACGCCCGGGGCCCGTCGTGCCTACCTCGACGAGGTCGCAGGCAACCTCGGAGATCGCCTCAACACCCGCGTCAAGGTCTCGTTGGGTGCGCGAAAGGGGCAGGTCATCATCGATTTCGCATCGATTCAGGACCTGAACCGCATTCTCACCGAGCTCGGCGAATCGGGCTACGGTTCGGCGTGACACGCCCCTGCAGGAGCTGACGGGACGTAGACTCCCGACATCGCGATGATGAGAGGGATGCCATGGCCACTGCATTGAATCCGGAAGGCGTCCGGCGCCGCGTCATCGCGGTCAGCATCGCCGCCGCCCTCGGCGGTTTCCTGTTCGGCTTCGACACGGCCGTGATCAACGGTGCGGTCGACGCTCTTGCGGGCACGACGTCGGGCTTCGACCTCGGCGTCGGGCTCAAGGGCTTCGCCGTCTCGTCCGCGCTGATCGGCTGCGCGGTCGGTGCATGGTTCGCGGGGCCGATCGCGAACAAACGCGGACGCATCCCCGTGATGGTGGTCGCGGCGGCGATGTTCTTCGTCTCCGCCATCGGCTCCGGTCTCGCCTTCAGCGTGGTCGACCTCATCATCTGGCGGGTGATCGGCGGACTCGGTGTCGGAGCGGCATCCGTCATCGCGCCGGCCTACATCGCCGAGGTCTCTCCCGCGGCCATCCGTGGCCGGCTGGGCTCACTCCAACAGCTCGCCATCGTCACGGGCATCTTCGCGGCCCTGCTGTCGGATGCCCTGCTCGCGAACCTCGCCGGCGCGGCGGACCAGCCGCTGTGGGGGCTCACCGCCTGGCGATGGATGTTCATGGTCGCGGCGATCCCCGCGCTCGTCTACGGGCTCATGTCCCTGAGGCTTCCCGAGTCGCCGAGGTACCTCGTGCGCAAGGGCGACCTGAAACGGGCGGGGGAGGTCCTGCATACGGTGACCGGCGCCGTCGACGTCGAGGCGAAGATCAAGGAGATCACCAGCACGATCGACACGGAGCGCAAGGAGTCCCTGAGCGATCTGCGCGGCAGCCGCCTGGGCCTGAAGCCGATCGTGTGGGTCGGCATCCTGCTCTCGGTCTTCCAGCAGTTCGTCGGCATCAACGTGATCTTCTACTACTCGACCACGCTGTGGCAGTCCGTCGGATTCGACGAGTCGAGCGCGCTGCTGACCTCCGTCATCACGTCGGTGACGAACATCGTGGTGACGATCGTGGCGATCCTGCTCGTCGACAAGGTGGGCCGCCGCATCATGCTGCTCGTCGGCTCCGTCGGAATGACCGTGACGCTGGGTCTGATGGCGCTCGCGTTCTCGTTCGGCACGCTGGATGCCGAGGGCACGGCGACGCTGCCCGACCCCTGGGCCACGGTGGCCCTGATCTGCGCCAACGGGTTCGTGGTGTTCTTCGGAGCCACCTGGGGCCCGCTGGTCTGGGTGCTTCTGGGAGAGATCTTCCCGAACTCGATCCGCGCGGGGGCCCTCGCGGTCGCTGCTGCGGCGCAGTGGGCGGCGAACTTCTTCATCTCGACGACGTTCCCGATCTTCGCCGACATCGGCCTCACGTTCGCCTACGGCTTCTACGCGTTCTTCGCTCTGCTGTCGTTCTTCTTCGTCTACTTCAAGGTTCCGGAGACCAAGGGCAAGGAGCTCGAGGAGATGACAGACGAGTTGAAGGTGGAGCGCCGGGGCACGCGAAAGGCCACGTAGGCTGGAAGCATGACCGAGTCCGTTCCCCGTCGCGCCAGCCTCGAGGTGCTGAGAGCCGAAGCCTCGGACGAGCTCGCCGTGTTGATCCAGGAGCGCCTTCTCGGGGGCGAGGATCCCTGGGACTTCATGGAGGAGCTCCCCAGCGTCGATGAGCTCGTGGTCTTCCTCCTGCGGGCCGACAACATCACCGCGAACGACGGCGTGCGGCCCAACGCGGCTCGTCACTATCGAGTGCTGCGACAGATCGCGTTGGAGTATCCGGAACTCACCCCGGCGGTCTGGCGCCTGCTCGACGAGACGCAGCGTCATCGCCGGTGGGATCCGACGGTCGCCGACGCGTCCTGATCCGTCGGATGCCGCGCATACTCGTCCCGTACGATCCGTCGTGGCCGGCGCGTTTCGCGTCGTTCGCCACGGAGCTGCGTGAACTCGCCCGTGCGGACTGGGCCATCGAGCACATCGGATCCACGGCGATCCCGGGCATGCGCGCGAAGCCGATCATCGACCTCGCCGTCAGGATCCGGGATCTCGAGGACTTCGGGGCTCACCTGTCCGCGCTCGAGAGCGGAGGGTGGCGGCGTGGCAGCGCGGTGCGCTCGCATCCGGTCATGATCCTCGAGCGTGAGGGCGCTCGTGTCGCGATCGCGCACTTCTTCACGGCCGGGGAGTGGGATGCCGTGCATCAGCGCATCCTGCGTGACTGGCTCCGGTCGCATCCGGACGACGCCGACCTCTACGTGCACGCGAAGTGCGACGCCGTGGCGGCCGCCGCACGCGGGACATCGGCCTACAACGCTGCGAAGACGCCGGTGATCCAGGAGATCGTCGATCGTGCGCGGGCGGCACGGGGACTGCCCTCCGTCCCGGTCTCCGACAAGTAGCCGCGGCGGCGCGTCCGGAGAGCGCTCCAGACGGGCAGGAGCGCGTGCGGATGCGGATCCGGACACGGAAAAGGCCGCCACCCCCGAAGGGGTGACGGCCTGGGAAAGATCCTGATCAGCCGATGAAGTCGGCGAGGTCCTTCTCGAGAGCGGGCTTCGGCTTGGCGCCGATGATGGTCGTCTTGACCTCACCGCCCTGGAACACCTTCATCGCGGGGATGGAGGTGATCTGGTACTTCATCGCCAGCTGCGGGTTCTCGTCCACGTTCAGCTTGAGGATGGTGATCTTGTCGGGGTTGTCCGCCTGGATCTGGTCCAGAACGGGGGCGACCATACGACACGGTCCGCACCACTCGGCCCAGAAGTCCACGAGGACGGGACCTTCGGCCTGCAGAACGTCCTGCTCCCAGGTCGCCTGGCTCGTAGCCTTTGCACTCATCAGAGTTCTCCTTGTTCGAGGTTCGCCTACTACAACAGCAGGCGTCGTGAAACTGTTCCCGACCGCTCAGGCCGTGAGGATCTCGGCGGCTTCCGCGGCCGGGACCTCGACGGAGGCGTCTTCGAGATCGGCGAGGAAGTGCTCGGCGTCGAGAGCCGCGACCGTGCCCGATCCGGCAGCGGTGATCGCCTGACGGTAGGTCGGGTCGATCACGTCGCCGGCGGCGAACACCCCGGGAACCGAGGTCTTCGACGAGCGGCCGTCGACCCAGATGGTCCCCTCGGCGGTCAGCTCGAGCTTGTCGTGCACGAGGTGGGTGCGCGGGTCGTTGCCGATCGCGATGAACAGACCGTCGAGGGCCAGATCGCTGAGCGTGCCGTCGACCGTGTTGCGCAGCTGCACTCCCGAGACGGAGTCACCGCCGAGGATCTCGGCGACCTCGCTGTTCCAGACGAACTCGATCTTCTCGTTCGCGAAGGCGCGCTCCTGCATGATCTTCGAGGCGCGCAGCGTGTCCTTGCGGTGGATGACGTAGACCTTGTCGGCGAAGCGGGTGAGGAACGTCGCCTCCTCCATCGCCGAGTCTCCGCCGCCGACCACGGCGATCGTCTTCTCACGGAAGAAGAACCCGTCGCACGTGGCGCACCACGAGACGCCGTATCCGGACAGACGCTCTTCGCCCTCGATGCCGAGCTTGCGGTACGCCGAGCCGGTCGCGTAGATGAGCGTCTGGGCCTCGTGCACCGTTCCGCTGCCGAGCGTGACCTTCTTGACGGTTCCGTCGAGGTCGAGTTCGGTGACGTCGTCGTAGACGACCTCGGTGCCGAACTTCTCGGCCTGCTCCTGGAACTTGGCCATGAGCTCGGGGCCCTGGATCCCCTCGGGGAAGCCCGGGTAGTTCTCGACCTCGGTGGTGTTCATCAGCTCTCCGCCGACCTCGACGGTGCTCGCGATGAGCAGCGGCTTGAGGTTCGCGCGCGCCGCGTAGATGGCGGCGGTGAATCCGGCGGGACCGGAACCGATGATGATGACCTGACGCATGTGCTCTCCGTCGTAGATGCTGAGACGCCGAAAGACGTTCGACTGCTTCAACCAATGGTAACCGCGCGACATTCCCGCGCGTGGGCGGTCAGCGGCCGGGCAGGAAGCGGCGCAGCATCGAGCCCGCGACCGTGAGCTCCGGGGCGCGCATGATCGCCAGGATGCCGATGTAGACGACCACGACCACAGCACCGATGATGCAGGTGCCGATCGCGCCGAGGAGCTGGCCGCTCATGGTCCAACCTTCGGTGCCGCCGAGCAGCAGGAAGACTCCCCATCCGGCCAGCCCGGCGGGCACGGCGGCGACCGCGAACCGGCCGATCGCGCTCATCCACGACCCGATCTGCAGACCGCCGATCTTGCGGTGCAGCAGCCAGATGGCGATCACCGTCTGCAGTGTGCTCGCGATCGACTGCCCGAGTGCGACCCCGGCGGCGAGCAGCGTCACGGGGATCACGTCAAGAGAGTAGAGCAGCGAGGCCAGCAGCGCGGTGCCGACGACGAGGGCGCACTGGAAGATCGTGAACCAGAACGGGGTACGCGTGTCGTCGTAGGCGTAGAACGTCCTCTGGACGATGAAGAGCACCGTGAGCGGGAGCAGGCCGATGAGATAGGCGACGAGCACCGGTGCGGCACCGAAGGCCTCGTTCAGATTGCTCGAGAAGACGCGAGACGCCGGGAAGGTGGCGGCGGCGACCGCGGCGATGGCCGCCACGATGAAGAACACCAGAGTGCGGATGCTGCGGGTGATGTCGGCGCGCACCTCGTCGTGGCGGCCGGCCGCCGCATGTTCGCTGATCTGCGTGAAGTACGGGGTGCCGATGGACAGCACGATGACCGAGTACGGGAGCATGAAGACCAGCCAGGCGTTCGCCAGGACGGTGGAGGACGCCCCGGCGCCGGAGGCGGTGGTGGCGACGCTGCTCTGGAAGAACCCGGCGGCGATCCCTGCGAGTGCCATCAGCATCGTCCACCCGGCGAGCCGGCCCACCGTGCCGAGACCCGCGCCACGCCAGCGGAAGTCGGGACGGAGGGACAGCCCCGTACGCCGCCAGAACACCAGGAGCACGAGGGCCTGGAGAGCGATGCCGAGCGTCGCTGTGCCTCCGAGCATCGCGACCATCTGGGGGGTCCAGGACGCGGCGCTCCGGGGCACCTCGTGGAACACGGCGCCGAGGGCGAGGAAGCCGGCGATCGACACGATGTTGTTGATGACAGGTGCCCAGGTGAAGGGACCGAAGACGCGGCGGGCGTTCAGAGTCTCACCGAGGAGCGCGTAGACGCCGTAGAAGAGGATCTGCGGCAGGCACCAGTAGGCGAAGGCGATGGCCAGCGCGCGCAGCTCTTGCTGCTTCTCGGATGTGGCGAGCCACACCAGGCCCGGGGCGGCGATCATCGCGATCGCGGTGCAGACGAGCAGCACCACGACGCCGAGGGTGAACAGCTTGGAGATGAACGGCCCGCCGCCGTCGGGCTTCGCAGTGGCCTTGACGATCTGCGGGACGATGACTGCGGTCAACACGCCGACCGAGATCAGCTGGAAGACGCTGTTGGGGAGCTGGTTGGCCACCGTGAACGCGTCGGCCGCCTGCGAGATCGAACCCAGCACCCCGACCAGGACGATGCTGCGCAGAAGACCGGTCACTCGCGACACCATCGTGCCGGCGGCGATCACGGCGCTGGCACGGCCGAGGCTACTCATCGCGCTCCTCGCGGGCTCTGCGCCCATCGACGTCGTCGACGTTCTCGACACTGCCGACGGTCTCGGGCACGTCGTCTGTCTCTTCGGGATCGGCGGCATCCGTCTCGACGCCCGCTTCTGCGTCGCTCTCGCGACGACGGCGGCGCACCGTGCGGATCACGCCGACGCTGAGGAGCAGCACGATCAGCCCGCCGAACAGGGCGAGGCCGATGGTCTCCCACTCGGCCCGCACCGAGACGCGGACGCGCTCGGGCTGGCTGATCTGCACGCCCGTGGGGCTGGAGAGCTCGAGGGTCAGCGTGACCTCACCGCTTCCCACTCGCGCCGATACGGGCACCTTCACTCTGCCGTTCGAATTGGGCTGGATGGTCGCCGCCGTGACCTTCTGCACGTCGAGGCGCGGATCGCTCGGGCGTACCGAGAGCATCACGTTCACCGGCCATGGCAGGTCGTTCCGCACCGAGAACGGCAGATCGGCATTGGCGGTCAGCAGCTGGATGGTGCTGGACGGCGGGATGTCCACGGCGTCGAGAGTCGCGTTCGTCGCGATGTGCACCGCAGCGGTCGCCTCGTCGAACTTCTTCGCGGTCAGGCCCACGGCGGTCGCACGGAGGATCTGGATGCGCTTGGGGCTCAGCAGCAGCTGCCGATCGTCGAGGATCGAGGCGAAATCGTCGAGGACGACCTCGTCGGCGAGCATCCGCTGCAGGGCGGCGCCACGCGAGGCGTCCGGTTCCGCCACGAGAGAGACGGGGACGCTGGGCGTCGCGAGGACCTCGGTGAGCCCGAAACCGGGGGAGTCGACGGCGGCGATCGCCTCGCGCAGGGCGTCGGCCGAGCGGGTGTCGTCGCGATCGAGCCCCACGAGGAGGGGCGTCGCGGGGTTGGGGAGCGCCGAGAGGTACACCTGCGCGGTGGCCTCGGAGAGCAGTCGCTGGCGGGACGCGGCATCGTTCTCGCTCGCGGCCTCGGAGAGGGCGTCAGACGCGGCGGTGTCCGAGACGAGGATGTCGCTGGTGCCTGCGGTGGCTCGAGCTCCGGCAGCGCCGCCGAGACTGGCGGAGGAGAGGATCGTGACGCCACCGTCTCCGACGTAGCCGGCGAAGGCGTCGAGATCGGTCGCGGTGACGTCGCTGCGCGGCCACAGCACGCCCGCGGTCGCCCCGTCGACCGAACGCAGATCGGCATCGCTGGGGATGCTCGGGCTGCCGGGCGACGGGCTGGGCGTGCCCGACGACGAGGGTGAGGGCGTCGGGGCGTCGGAGGGCGTCGCGCCCGCAGGGGTGGCGAAGTCGCTCGGGGTCACGAACGGCAGCAGCGAGGTCGGCTGCAGCAGCGCGGTGAGCCCGGCCTGCGCCTGGGTCGTCGCATCCGCGTCGCCGAACTGCAGGGCGAACCGGTCATTGGGCAGTTCGTCGAGCTGGCGCAGCCATTCCCGGGCGCTCTGCGGTGCGGACGAGCCGAGCACGTTGACGGCGGCGGTGATCGCGGGGTCGATCGCGAGGATGGCGCCTGTGCCTCTGACCCCGTCGATCGCCGCGGTGAGCGCGCCGTCGGGTGCGGTGAGCACCGTCAGCTCCTCCGACGTCAGGAGGGCGCCGCGGGCGGGAGTGGCCGTGATCGGTACGATCACCGCGATCGGAGGATTCGGCGTCGTGGTGACCACCAGCACAGAGGTCGACGTCACGGCATCCGAGTCGTTCTGCCCCTGCGTCTGGGCCCCGCTGAGCGTGGCGCGCAGCGGGTAGACGCCCGGCGCGAGGTCGGCCAGCGCTTCGGGGGGAACGGCGATGGTCGTGGTCGCTGCCGACTCGGCGTCCACTGTTCCCGTCGCGTCGGTGCCGAGCTCGTCGAAATCGCCCGTGACCTCGGCGTCGTCGAGCCAGGAGGTCACCGCGGTGGGGCTCGACAGGGCGGTGCGGTTGATCTCGACGGTGACGCGACCCGCGGAGAGCGATGACGACTCGTCGTTCTGCACGGTCAGCGAGGCGGTGGTGCCGCTGCCCGGGGCGATCGCGCCACGCACGCCCGCAGAGAGGATCAGCTCGATCGCGGGTGCGTCGTCCGCGTCGGAATCGGTCGCGGCGACCGCGCTCCCCGTTCCCGTCGCACACAGGCCGAGAGCGATCGCCGAGATGACGGATCCGCACGCGACGCGCTGCAGGCGCGTGCGGTGGCCGTTCTCGGGGGTGGTCGCGGTCATGGAAGTCTTCCTCGAACGCCGGTGATCTCAGGCTGCTCGTGAGTGCTGACCTTGTGATTCTAGGTGGCACGCGCGAGGAGAACCCTGAAGACGCGTAGAGTGACGGCCGTGTCCGACGCCCCGTTCCCCGTGCCAGATCCGATCCGCGCCACCGCGCTCGCGGCCGACCTCGACGCCGCCGACCTGCGCTCGGAGCCGCTGCGCCGACTGTGGGGAGAAGAAGAGGACGACGCCCTCGCTCGCGGCATGAGGGAGCCGATCCTGCGCGCGATCGCGCACGATGACGGACCGCTCGCGACCCTCGGACGCCTGCTCGTGCTGGGAATGCCGCAGCCCCTCACGGCAGTGGCCACGGCCCTGCCGACCCTCGGAGTGGAGGGCCTGGTGGCTCTCGGGCTGGCGCGCGTGGACGCGGCATCCGTGACCCCGACCGCCCTGCTGCGGCCGCAGTCCTTCGTCGACGCCGACGGCTTCGGCGAATGGTGGATCGCCAGCGATCTCGACGAGACGGCGCTGGACGGCGCCCTCCCCGCCGACCATGTGCTCGGCGTCGGCGGCGCCTCCCGCACGCTCGCCGAGATCGTGATGCCGGTCGAGGTCGACCGCGCGCTCGACCTCGGCACCGGATGCGGCATCCAGGCCCTCCTGGTCGCCCGGCACGCCCGCTCGGTCGTCGCCACCGATATCTCGACGAGGGCTCTCGCCTTCGCGGAGCTGAACGCGCAGCTGAACGGCGTCTCGACCATCGAGTTCCGCCTCGGCAGCATGTTCGAGCCGGTCGCCGGAGAGACCTTCGACCTGATCGTGTCGAACCCGCCGTTCGTCATCACCCCTCGCGCCGAGGGCGTGCCGGAGTACGAGTACCGCGACGGGGGCCTCGTCGGCGACGCTCTGGTGGAGCAGTTCATCGCCACTGCTCCGCAGCACCTCGCGCCCGGCGGGTCGGCGCAGCTGCTCGGCAACTGGGAGTCCCGCGGAGGGCAGCGGTCGCTGACCGGTCGAGCGGGACTCGATCGCGTCTCGTCGTGGGTTCCCGGCGAGCTCGACCTGTGGGTCGTGCAGCGCGAGGAGCTGACCCCTCTCGCCTACGCCGAGCTCTGGATCCGCGACGGCGGAACGACGCCACGGGATGCCGCCTTCACCCCGCTGCTGCGCGCCTGGCTCGACGACTTCGCCGCACGCGGGGTGACCGCGGTCGGCTTCGGGTACATCCTGATCCGACGTCCCGCCCACGCCGGTGCTCCGCTGCGCAGGCTCGAGCGTCTGCCGCAGCCGGTGTCGAACGTCGGGAGCGCGCTGCGCGACGGCCTCGCCGCACACGACCTGCTGGCCGGGGGCGTTCCACCGATGCTGCTGACCGCGGCGGACGTCACCGAAGCCCGCCACCTGCTGCCGGGCAACGACGACCCCAGCATCATCGAGCTGCGCCAGGGAGGGGGCTTCGCCCGGACCCTCACGGTGGATCCTGCGCTCGCCGCGTTCGTGGGCGCGTGCGACGGCGACCTCACGGTCATGCAGATCGTCGCGGCGCTCGCCGACCTGTTCGAGGTGCCGCTCGCCGACCTCTGGGCGGACCTCGAACCGCGCATCCGGCAGCTCATCCTCGACGGCCTTCTCGTGGCGGGTGGCCGGTAGGGAATACCCGCCGACATCCATGCGTTCGAATACACCATGAAGGCTTTCGGATTCCTCTCTTTCGGGCACTACGCCGATGTGCCGGGTTCAGCGACCCGCACGGCCGGCGACATGCTGAAGCAGACCATCGAGATCGCGGAGGGTGCTGACGAGATCGGCGTCAACGGCGCATCGGTCCGTGTGCACCACTGGGCCCGCCAGGCCGCCTCGCCGATGCCGCTGCTGTCGGCCATGGCCGCGCGCACGAAGCGCATCGAGGTGGGCACCGGCGTGATCGACATGCGATACGAGAACCCGTTCCAGTTCGCCGAGGAGGCGGCCGCCCTCGATCTCATCGCCGACGGGCGCATCGCGCTCGGCGTGAGCCGTGGGTCACCCGAGACCGCACTGCGCGGGTACGAGACCTTCGGTTTCCACGATGAAGAGGACCCCGAGCGCGGCAGCGTGATCGCACGCGAGAAGTTCGACCTCTTCCTGCGGGCCATCGACGGTGAAGGCCTCGCCCCGGGAGATCCCCGCATGGTCGGCGCCGGACGCTACCTGGCGATCGAACCGCAGTCGCCGACGCTGCGCGACCACATCTGGTGGGGATCGGGATCGCGTGCCACGGCCGAGGAGACCGGACGCAAGGGCCTCAACATGATGAGCTCGACGCTTCTCACCGAGGCGACCGGCGTGCCGTTCCACCAGCTGCAGCGCGAGCAGATCGATCTCTTCCGCGCCGCCTACAAGGAGGCCGGTCACACCGGCGCTCCGCGCGTCTCGGTCAGCCGCAGCGTCTTCCCGCTGGTCTCCGACATGGATCGTGCCTACTTCGGTCTGCGCAGCGAGGAGAACGCCGACCAGATCGGCATCATCGACGGGTTCCGGTCGACCTTCGGCAAGACCTATGCGGCGGAGCCGGACGTGCTGATCCGGCAGCTCCTCGCCGACGAGGCGGTGATGTCGGCGGACACCCTGCTGCTGACCATCCCGAACCAGCTCGGGCCGGAGTACAACCTGCATGTGCTCGAGGCGTTCGCCGAGCATGTCGCTCCCGCACTCGGGTGGAAGCCCAACACGGAGGGCCCGGTGCAGGGAGACGCGATCTAGCGCGATCCGTTCGTGGTGTGGATCACCCTGAGCCGCTCGCACACGACCGGCATGGACGGGTCGAAGCCGCGCGGATCCTCCGAGTGCGCACGCCAGAACCGCTCATGCGTCTCGCGCCAGTGCGCCAGAGTGCGGTCGCCCTCTCCTTCGGCGAAGGCGTGGGCCTCGGAGACGTCGCCGAAGGGGATGACGTCGACGGACACGGTCTCCACGAGAGCACGCGGTGCTCCGCGTCCATCGAGAACGATGTTCAGCAGGCCGGGTTCGGGAACGGGGTCGTGCGTGTACTCGTAGTCCCAGAGGGAGGACGCTGTCGCGGTCTTCGTGCCGTTGAGCACGAGGGCCAGGAGATCGTCGGCCTGCGCCGGCGTCGCCCCGAACGCCCAGGCGTCGGGGACGGCCTCAGGCAGCGCCGGCACGGCGGCGCGGCACTCTCGCCAGAACTCGTCGATGTCGAGGGGGTCGTTCATCCGGTCAGCCTATTCGTCGCTAGGGTGCAGTCATGACTAGCGATCGCGGACCGGAGGAGGAGTGGGACTACTCTCCCCTTCCCGCCGATATGCGGCTCTACGACGCACGCACCTACACCGACCTCGGGACACTCGAGGTCGACGGCGAGACGTTCGCGATCCGCGGGAGCGACGACGGCGCACATCACTACGACTGGGTGTCCGGGCCCAACCCGGGGTACGGCTTCACGGTCGGTGGTGGGTCGTCGCCGCGCAGCCGCGACCGGCACGTGGCAGAGATCCGCGACTTCCTGGCGGCCGTGGATCCGGCGACCGGGTACCTCTGAGGCGGAAGCCCACCCGTCGGCCTCGCGCGCAGCACTGTCGTCGCTCGTGGGATCAGGCCGGACCGAAGAGCTCCTCGCCGTGTTCGTGCAGCAGCCGGTAGGCGTCGGCGAACGTCTCGGGCTCGGGCTCACCGGGCGCGCCGTATTTCGCGATGAGCAGACCGAGCAGGCCGCGGGCGGGCGGAGTCAGCGGCTTCAGCTCGGTGGGATCGCCGGGCGACGGTTCCCGCGCCTCGGGGTTCGGCGGCGTGTAGGCGGGAGTGGTGATGGGCCAGTCGGCGGGATGCCGCGGCTTGTCGAGGTTCACGACCTCGAAGAGCGTGTTCGCCGACTGATCCCTGTCGTTGAGCGGCTTCAGGCCGTGCAGGCGCGACAGGGTCGCGGTGACGGAACCGTGGTGCATCTCCTCGTGCACGATGGTGCCGCGTTTCGTGTAGGCCGACACCGCGATGGCCGGCACACGGCATCCGAGGCGGTCGAAGGTGAAGCCCATCTCGCCGGGCCCCGTGTCGGGCGTCGGCGTCGTCGCGGCTGGCGGCGGCACGTGGTCATAGCATCCGCCGTGCTCGTCGAACGTGATGAGCAGCAGGGTGTTGACCGCGTTCGACCCCTTCGGGGAGGCGCTTGTGCGCACCGCCTCGTAGATGTCGTGGATGAGCCGGTCGCCCGCGCGCACGTCAGAGATCGCGCTGTCGTAGACGGGCTCGCCGTCGGCCTCGCTCTCGCGTGGGGCTCCGAACGGCGGATGGAAGTCGTTGTGGTCGTAGACCATGCGCGGTTCGATGAACGCGTAGGCGGGAAGCGTGCCGTTCTTCGCGTCGTCGTAGAAGTCCTCCATCGTGCCGAAGTGCTCGGTGCGCCAGTACTTCTCGAGCACCGCCGCGTGCAGCATCCCCGTGAAGGACACCAGCTGCAGCTTGTCGATGTAGATCTTCCAGCTGACCTTCTCGTCTTCGAGGCGGTTGAAGACTGTCGGCGCCGCGGGTGCGTCGATCCATTTGCGGTACCCGCCGCCCGCCTGGTTGGTGACGAATCCGTGCGATGTGGAGGCGTGGAAGAACGACCGGTTGCAGAACGTCTGCGACGGCACTCCGGCGAACCAATGATCGAACACCGCGAACTCCGCCGCGAGCGTCGAGAGCACCGGGAGCATCTCGGGCGAGAAGGAGCCCATGATGTGCGCCGCCTCCTGCGGGGCGGGGTCGGCGCCCTTGCGCAGCCGACGGAAGTTGATGATGTAGTCCTCGAGGAACCCCGACATCGTGGCCTTCTCGCCATGCGTCGGGGCGTTGAAAGGGGCCGTCATCTGGTCGACGAACAGGTCGGCGTTGCCCGGCGGGTCGACGGTGCCGAAGATCTGCGTGTTGACGTGCGGGTACTCCTCGCCGGGATCCGGGTCGGGCAGGCTCATGATCCGGTCGGTGTCGCCCGTGTACACATGCGCGTCGACCACCGTGCCGTCACGGGCCGTGTTGCTGTGCGTGCCGAACGCGAGCCCCTCGAACCGCTCGCTCGCGGGCAGGTTCTCGGTCGAGTAGAGGTAGCCGAGCAGGTTGTCGAAGGAGCGGTTCTCGCCCATGACCACGACGAGGTGGTCGAAGCCCGGCTCGCTGCGGGGTGTGAGCGCGGCGAACGGATCGGGATCCGCCGCGAAACCACGCCGGTCTCCGGCGGCGACGCCGGCGCCGATGGCCGCCCCGCCGGCCCCGCCGATCACGGCACCGGCGAGGGCCGCCCCGCCCATCTTGAGGAATCCGCGCCGTGACGGGTCCTTCGTGCCCTGCGGCTCGTCTGCAGTCATGGAGCCGATCCTAGGCTCGGGCCGCGCCGCGCGCATCGTGTTGGCTACGGTGGGGGCATGACCTCTGCAGACGAGACCTCCATCGCGGCGCGCGTCCAGGCGGTCAACACCGACTTCACCCGACGCCAGACGCGGCTGTTCCTCACGTTCGCGCTGATCGAGGGGCCGGTGCTGCTGCTCCTCGCCGTCGCCATCTACGGCTTCGAGCTCATCGAACCGCAGATCGGCGTCTGGTTCCTCCTCGCCGTCGCCATGGTCGGCGGCTTCCTGCTGAGCGCCCTCCTGCTGCGGCTCGTGCAGGCGCGAGCACGCGCGGTCGCACAGGCACGAGGCGACAACCCGCTGTTCTGACCGCGGACCCTTCGCGCCGACGGGCGGTGCGCGCTCCCCGGTACGCTGGAACCCATGCTCAACATGGCTGACGGCCTCGCCCGTCTCGGTGCGCTCGCCGGGAATCCGGTCGTCCGCACCCTCGCAGAGGCGTTCTCGGCTGCGGGCTACGATCTCGCCGTCGTCGGCGGCCCCGTGCGCGATGCGCTGCTCGGTCGCCCCACGCACGATCTCGACTTCACCACGAACGCACGCCCCGACGACATCCTGCGCATCGTCACGCCGATCTCGACCGCCCAGTGGGACATCGGCCGCGCATTCGGCACCATCGGCGCGCGGGTGCAGGGCGAGCAGGTCGAGGTCACCACGTACCGCGCCGACAGCTACGACGGGGTGACGCGCAAGCCGACCGTCGAGTTCGGCGACACGATCGATGCCGATCTGCACCGCCGCGACTTCACCGTCAACGCCATGGCGCTGCTGGTGCCCGAGGTGAAGCTCGTCGACCCGACCGGGGGAGTCGAGGACCTCGTCGGCGGCGTCCTGCGCACGCCCGCCGATCCCCAGATCTCGTTCGGCGACGACCCGCTGCGCATGCTGCGGGCTGCGCGATTCAGCGCACAGCTCGGCTTCCGGATCGACGACGGCACGGACGAGGCCATCACGCAGCTGCGCACGACCCTCGGGATCGTGAGCCCCGAACGCATCCAGTCGGAGCTCGTGCGGCTGATGCAGACCGACGACCCCGTGCGCGGCATCCGTGTGCTCGTCGACACCGGCCTGATCGAGGAGTTCCTGCCCGAGGTGAGCGCACTGCGCCTCGAGGTCGATGAGCACCATCACCACAAGGACGTCTACGAGCACTCGCTGACGGTGCTCAGCCAGGCGATCGCGCTCGAACGGTCGCGCCACCCGGGCTCGGCCCCCGACGTGCCCCTGCGGATCGCCGCGCTGCTGCACGACATCGGCAAGCCGCGCACGCGCAAGCTCGAAGACGGCGGCGCGGTCACCTTCCACCACCACGACGTCGTCGGCTCGCGCATGGCCCGCAAGCGACTGCAGTCGCTGCGCTTCGACACCGCGACCACGACGAGCGTCGCCACGCTCATCGAGCTGCACCTCCGCTTCTTCGGATACGCCGAAGGCGCATGGACGGATGCCGCGGTGCGCCGCTATGTGCGCGACGCCGGAGACGAGCTCGAGCGCCTGCACATCCTCACCCGCGCCGACGTCACCACCCGCAACAAGCGCAAGGCCGGACGCCTCGCCTCGGCCTACGACGACATCGAGTCGCGTATCGCCGCGCTGCGCGAGCAGGAGGAGCTGGACTCCATCCGCCCCGAGCTCGACGGCAACCGGATCCAGAGCATCCTGGGGATCGCGCCGGGGCGCGAGGTCGGCGAGGCCTACCGGTTCCTGCTCGAGGTGCGACTCGACGAAGGCGTGATCGGTGCGGATGCCGCAGAACAGCGCCTCCGCGAGTGGTGGGCCGCGCGGGCCTGAGCCCGCTCGCTCAGGCGAAGGCCCTCACTCCTCCGACTCTTCGGTCTCGGCCGTGAGGCCCAGTGCCTCCCGCACGAGGTGGGAGATGTCGATCGAGATGATCCGCTCGCTCATGATCAGCAGGCCTCAGGGTGCGGGGGACTCGGTCGGCTGCGGCTGCAGCTCGTCATCGGCGTCGGGACTCGGCGTCGGGCTCTCCTGTGCGGATTCGATGCTCGGCGCCTTCTGGAACGGAGGCTCGGGACGCTTGATCGTCGACGTGTCCGGCTGGAACATGTCGGTGTCGATGTCGGCCTCATCGAGCGGGTAGATGTTCCATACCGGCTTGCCGCGATAGTCCTCGATGGGAACGGTGGCGATGAGGCCGTCGTCCTGCACGCCGAACTGCGATTCTCCATCCTCGGTCGAGAAGAGATTCTGCCCACCGCTCGCTCCGTACAGGTCGAGCGGGGTTCCCTTGCCCGTGAAGAGCTGCACGCGGTCGATCGGATTCCCCTCCGCGTCGTAGGCGAAGATGTTGTTGATCTGCACGCCGTCGAGCATGAGGCCCTGCGGTGAGTACTCATCGCCGACGTACTCGACGCGCGGGGTGAGGGTCGACGCGAGGATGAACGGCAGCATCACCACGGCGATGACGCTCACAACTGTCCGCACATGCCGCAGCCAGTTCTGAGGGAGCCACAGCCCGCGACCCCATTGCACGCTGACGATCACCAGCGCGAGGCCGATGAGCCAGTTCATCGGCGCGAGGGGCATGATCGCTCCGAGCGGAGTGCCGACGACGAGTGCGAACATCGCGATGCCCCGCAGAACCCACCACACCGGGCGCAGGGCGATGAGCAGATCGAGCAGCCAGGCTCCGAAGACACTGCCGCGGATGCTGTCGGCCGTCGCCGTCCGCCAGGCCGCGAAGCGGTCCCGCATGCGGATTCGCTGACCGTCCTCCGACCGCGGGGGGAGCCCTGCGGCCGACCGCAGCTCCTCGGCGTAGGCCGCGGGATCACCCAGTTCGAGGACGCCGTCGTTGTCGGCGGCCTGATCGGCGAGGTCGGCGGTGAGTCCGGTCATGATCTCGTCGAGTTCGTCGGCGGGGAGGTCGTCGAGATGCGCGCGCACGGCGGAGGCGAACGCCCGGATCTGCTCGTCGATAGTGACGGCGGTGTCGTTCATCGGTTCTCTCCGATCGTGGATGGCCCGGTGCCTGAGTCGGCGGTGAGGAGGGCGGACATCGCGCCCGCGAAGTCCAGCCAGGTGACGGTCTGGGTGTCGAGAGCCGCGCGGCCCTGGGGGTTGATCGCGTAGTACTTGCGATGGGGGCCGCCCTCGGAGGGGACGACGTAGCTCGCGAGGCTCCCTGCGGCATAGAGGCGACGCAGTGTGCCGTAGACCGACGCATCGCCGACATCGCCGAGGCCGGCGTCGCGCAGTCTGCGCACGATGTCGTAGCCGTAGCCGTCCTCGGTGCGCAGCACCGCGAGCACGGCGACGTCGAGCACTCCCTTGAGGAGCTGAGTGGTGTCCATCGGACCTCCTTCACTGCAGTGCACGCTACCACGCACTGCACAGTAGTGCGCAAGGCGCACCCGGTCACGTATCCATGGCGCCGGAATATCGCTCCTTCCGCGCACGACATCCGGCTCCTACACTGAGGAAAAGCTCCGCCGACGACGATCGGAGATGCCATGGTGGCCCGGTGGGAGACGTCACGTGAGGGTCCGCTCGAGACCTCTCGTCTGCTGGTCGAGCGTGCGCATGAGGAGCTGATCGCCGGCAATCTCGACGACCACCGACTGCAGCAGGTGCGCCCGCTGGTGAGGGAGTCGTGGGTCCGATCCTGGCGGGGCCGCGTAGGGCCCGAGAGCATGCCGGGAATAGCACTCGAGACCGAGGAGCTCGAGGCGTATCGGCTCACGCATCCGCTCGCCTCTGCGATGGACATGATCCGTGCCCTGCTCCTGCCCGGGCACGCGAAGGACACCGGGGTCGTCATCGCCGTCGGCGACCAGGCCGGTCGCCTGCTGTGGATCGAAGGCGATCGGGAGCTGCGAACCCTGACCGAGGCCATGGGCTTCGTCGCCGGGGCGAACTGGGCGGAGGATGCCGTCGGCACCTCGGCCCCCGGTACAGCGCTGGAGCTCGGACACTCGGTGCAGATCCGCGGCGCCGAGCACTACAACCGGCTCGTGCGTCCGTGGTCCTGTTCCGCGGCACCGGTGCGCGACCCCGAGACGCAGCGGGTGCTGGGGGTGATCGACATCACCGGCGGTGACGATGTGATCTCACCACAGGCGCGGATGCTCGTCGATGCCACCGCTCGCGCGGTCGAGTCCGAGCTCATGGTGGCCCGCCTGCGGGCACGCGCCAACACCCCGCGGCTGACCACGATCGCATCACGCGCCAAGCCCACCAGACGCGCCACCCTGCACGTCCTGGGTCGAGACAAGGCGCGGCTCGAGACCGAGACCGAGCTCGAGGAATCGGTGATCGATCTCAGCGCCCGGCACGCCGAGATCCTGCTGATGCTCGCCATGCACCGTCAGGGACTGTCGGCCGAACGGCTGAGCGAGCTGGTCTACGGCCCCGGTGCCTCCGCCGACACCCTGCGCCCCGAGATGGTCCGCCTGCGCAAGGTGCTCGAGAAGCATGCCCCCGGCCTGGTGCCGGATTCTCGGCCGTACCGGCTGCGGGTGGCCCTCGAGACCGATGCGCAGGACGTGCTGTCGCTGCTCGACCGCGGCGCGCACCGTGTGGCGCTCACCGCCTACCGCGGACCCGTGTTGCCGGAGTCGACCTCGCCGGGAGTCGAGGAGGTCCGCGAGACGGTCAGAGCCGCGTTGCGCGAGGCCATGCTGTCAGAGGCGAGCCTCGACGTGCTGCTCGCCTACGCCGACATCCCCGAAGGGCAGGCGGATGCCGCAGCTCTCCGCCTCGCCCTCGAGATGCTCCCGGCCCGGTCGCCCAGACGGGGAGGACTCGTCGCGCGCATCGAGCGCCTCGAGGAGCGCTGACGCCCGCAACCCGGTGCAACGTTGCGCATCGGGGTGCAACCTCGGTCGACCTACCTTCGAGTCATCAGCCGCAGCACCGACGCGCGGCCCGTCGAAGGAGTCACCGATGACCATCGTCGAAGAAGACGTCACCACTGCCCCGGCATCCACCGCGTATGCCGCCCCCGGCCAGCCCGGAGCCGTCGCGAGCTATCGTCCGCGCTACGGGCACTACATCGGCGGAGAGTTCGTCGACCCGGTCAAGGGACAGTTCTTCGAGAACGTGAGTCCGGTGAACGGCAAGACCTTCACGGAGGTGGGCCGAGGAACCGTCGAGGACATCGACCTCGCCGTGGACGTCGCCTGGAAGGCCTTCGCGAGCTGGGGGAAGACGAGCCCGGCCGAGCGCTCGGTGATCCTCAACCGGATCGCCGACCGCATCGAGCAGCACCTCGAGGAGATCGCGGTCGCCGAGACGTGGGAGAACGGCAAGCCGGTGCGGGAGACACTGGCCGCCGACATCCCGCTCGCCGTCGATCACTTCCGCTACTTCGCCGGCGTTCTGCGCGCTCAGGAGGGCGGCATCAGCCAGCTCGACGAGAACACCGTGGCGTACCACTTCCACGAGCCGCTCGGCGTGGTGGGCCAGATCATCCCCTGGAACTTCCCGATCCTCATGGCCGTGTGGAAGCTCGCGCCGGCGCTCGCCGCGGGCAACTGTGTGGTCATCAAGCCGGCCGAGCAGACGCCGGCATCCCTGCTCTTCCTGTTCGACATCATCGGCGACCTTCTTCCGGCCGGCGTCGTCAACATCGTCAACGGCTTCGGGATCGAGGCGGGCGCACCGCTCGCGCAGCACAAGCGCATCCGCAAGGTCGCCTTCACCGGAGAGACCACGACCGGGCGTCTGATCATGCAGTACGCCTCGCAGAACCTCATTCCCGTGACGCTGGAGCTCGGGGGCAAGAGCCCCAACGTGTTCTTCGAGGACGTCGCGCGCGACACCGCCGACCCGTTCTACGACAAGGCTCTCGAGGGCTTCACGATGTTCGCGCTGAACCAGGGCGAGGTGTGCACGTGCCCGTCGCGAGCGCTCATCCAGCGCTCGATCTACGACGGGTTCCTCGCCGACGGCCTCGAGCGGGTGAAGAAGGTCGTGCAGGGGAATCCGCTGGACCCGGCCACGATGATCGGAGCGCAGGCGTCGAACGACCAGCTCGAGAAGATCCTCAGCTACATCGACATCGGCAAGCAGGGTGGCGCGCGGCTGCTCACGGGTGGGGAGCGCGTCGAGCTCGGCGGCGATCTCAGCGAGGGCTTCTACGTCGCCCCGACCGTCTTCGAGGGCACGAACGACATGCGCATCTTCCAGGAGGAGATCTTCGGTCCCGTGCTCTCGGTCACCTCGTTCGACGGCTTCGACGACGCGATCTCGATCGCGAACGACACGCTGTACGGTCTGGGTGCCGGCGTCTGGAGCCGCAGTGGTGACACCGCGTACCGCGCGGGCCGTGCGATCGAGGCCGGCCGCGTCTGGACGAACACGTATCACCAGTACCCGGCTCACGCCGCGTTCGGCGGATACAAGCAGTCGGGCGTCGGTCGCGAGAACCACAAGATGATGCTCGACCACTACCAGCAGACCAAGAACCTCCTGGTCTCGTACGCAGAAGGCCCGATGGGGTTCTTCTGAGCTCGGCGGCCGCTCTTCGTCTCGTCGCTGCGCTCCTCGCTCAGGGGGCGGGGCGGGGCGGGGGCGGAGCGGCCGCCTCCTGAGCGGGCGGGGCGGGGCGGCCGCCTCCTGAGCGGGCGGGGCGAGGCGGCCGCCTCCTGAG
>NZ_JBEOUR010000045.1:0-30130 GCF_040302605.1 Microbacterium sp. NPDC097977 | reverse complement strand
GCGATCCGATCGCGGCGGCTTCTTCGTATCCTGACGGTGCGCAGGCAGCGGCGATCAGCGACAGGCCAGGGCGGCGTCGATGTAGGACTGCGGCGGGTAGCCGTACGCCGACACGCCGTTCGCGTCGTCGGAGAACCCCATGCCGATCGCCCACGCGGTCGCCCACTTCTCGATGCTGTCCTGCGTCGATGCGTCGTACATGCCCTCGCACTTGACGCTGATCGCGTGACCGACCTCGTGCGCGACGAGAGCCCTGCTGCGCTCGGCGGGCCACTGCGCGGCCACCGAGTCCGAGAGCTCGATCAGCGCACGATCGGGTTCGTCCCACCACCAGGTCGTCAGCCCGCCCATGCTGCCGCCGTACCCCGCGCCGTTGACGACCGGGCTCCAGTCGAACTCGATCAGCACGCCCGGTGCCAGCGAGCGCGCGAAGGCCTCGACCTCGAGCCGGACCCCCTGAAGCGGGCCCGCCTTCTCCGCGAGCTCTGCGTTCTCGGAGGTGACGACCTGTGCTGCGGCATCCTGCAGGGCGGTGAAGCTGCTCACGCTTCCCTCATCCAGGGCGGTGACCTCTGACACCGACGCTGCGGCGTTCCGCAGCGCGATCACATCGTCGTTCTTCGCCGAGATGTGCGCCGCCTCGAACGGGGCGGCCGCGTCGGCCGCGGACCCGAGGAACGTGAGACCCGACTCCATGAGATCCGATGATGCGGCGTCGAGGGCGGGGGACTCGTCGGCCAGCTCCGTGTCGAGCCTCTCGAGGACCTCCGCGTCGGTGCGCAGAGCGGTGGACGCCGCGAAGAGGTCCCAGAAGGTCACGGGCTTCGCCTCGGCATCCGGAAGGTCCTCGTCGAGGAGCTCCCCGGTGGTCGACGTGGTCTCGCTCGCGGACGCCACGGAGGCGGCGAGCTGCTCCTTCGTCTGCGGATCCGTGAGCATCCCCGAATCGAGCTCGACGAGCTGACTCGCCGCGTCCGCGATCGAGATCAGCTCGTCGGTCGTCCGACGGATCTCGGCCGCTCGTCCTTCGGCGGTGTCGAGAGCCTGCGCGAACTGGGCGCGCGAATCGTCGTAGCCCAGGCTCGCGGTGAGCTGCAGCCCGCCCAGCCCGCCGACGACGATGAGTGCACCCAGAAGAGCGAGGACGACCCCGCGGCGTGGCCTGCGGCGACGCGCCGTCGGCACGGGGCCGGCGAGGTGGGCAGGGAGGAGATGACCACCTGGGTCGGGGGCGGTGAGGGGAGTCATTCGTGCGGGACCTCCGGTCGGAGCCCGCGTTCCTCGACACCGTCGACTCTGCCTGAAGGATACGCGGCTGCGAGACGTGCGGCCACCGCGGGAACGTCGAAGGCCCCCGCATCTCTGCGGGGGCCTTCGGAGTGAGGGGCTGACGAGAATCGAACTCGCATCATCTGTTTGGAAGACAGAGGCTTTACCACTAAGCTACAGCCCCGTTGTCAGCAGGTTCCTCGCGGTGCATGCCGACTCATCGATCATAGCGGACTGACGGGAGTGCTCGTGTCCGTTAGACTCGGTGGGGCTGAATCTGCATGCGGATTCCCCGGGGCGTAGCTCAGTTTGGTAGAGCGCCCGCTTTGGGAGCGGGAGGTCGCAGGTTCAACTCCTGTCGCCCCGACACGGCTTCAACGGCCTGACAGCCGCGATTCAGCGCGGAAATCACAAGGAGAGCACACCAGAATGGCGAACAGCACCGTCGAGAAGCTGACCCCGACCCGGGTCAAGCTCAGCATCACGGTCACCCCCGACGACCTCAAGCCCAGCATCGCGCACGCGTACGAGCACATCGCTCAGGACGTCCAGATCCCCGGCTTCCGCAAGGGCAAGGTCCCGGCTCCGATCATCGACCAGCGCATCGGGCGCGGCGCGGTCATCGAGCACGCGGTCAACGAGGGCCTCGACAAGTTCTTCCGCGAGGCGACCGTCGAGCACAAGCTCCGTGTCGTCGGCCGTCCGGCCGCCGACATCACGCAGTGGCCGAACGAGAAGGACTTCTCGGGCGACCTGCTCGTGGACATCGAGGTCGACGTCCGTCCGGAGATCGAGATCCCCGCGTACGACGGCATCACCCTGACCGTCGACGCGATCGAGGCCGATGAGGCCGCGATCGATGCAGAGGTCGAGAACCTCCGTGCGCGCTTCGGCACGCTCGTTCCCGTCGACCGCCCGGCAGCCAAGGGCGACTTCGTCGAGCTCGACCTCGTCGCCACCATCGACGGCGCCGAGATCGACCGCGCCGAGGGCGTGTCCTACGAGGTCGGCTCGGGCGAGCTGCTCGAGGGCATCGACGACGCGATCGAGTCGCTCACCGCTGGTGAGGACACGACTTTCCGTTCGGCACTCGTCGGCGGCGACCACGCCGGTTCCGAGGCCGAGGTCTCGGTGTCGGTCAAGGCCGTCAAGGAGCGCGAGCTCCCCGAGGCCGACGACGACTTCGCGCAGATCGCCAGCGAGTTCGACACGATCGCCGAGCTCCGTGCGAGCCTCGTCGAGCGCGTGTCGCAGCAGGGCGTCTTCACCCAGGGCTCCGCGGCGCGCGACAAGCTCGTCGAGACGCTGCTCGAGCAGATCGACATCCCGGTGCCGCCGAAGCTCATCGAGGACGAGGTGCACAACCACCTCGAGGGCGAGAGCCGTCTCGAGGACGACGTGCACCGCGCCGAGGTGACCGAAGCCAGCGAGAAGCAGTTCCGCACGCAGGTGCTCCTCGACACGATCGCCGAGCAGGCCGACGTGCAGGTCTCGCAGGAGGAGCTCTCGCAGTACCTCATCCAGTCCGCGTCGCAGTACGGCATGGCTCCGCAGGAGTTCGTCGAGGCGCTGCAGTCGTCGAACCAGCTCCCGGCGCTCGTCGGCGAGGTCGCCCGTAACAAGGCTCTCGCGATCGCGCTCGGCAAGGTCAAGGTCGTCGACACCAACGGCAAGCCCGTCGACCTGTCCGACTTCGTCGTGACCGACGACGAGGCAGCGGACGAGTCCGAGGCTGCGGCTGAGGAGAAGCCCGCCAAGAAGGCTGCTGCGAAGAAGGCCCCTGCGAAGAAGGCTGACGACGCCGAGGCGGCTGAGAAGCCCGCTGCGAAGAAGCCTGCTGCGAAGAAGGCCCCTGCGAAGAAGGCCGACGACGCCGAGGCGGCTGAGAAGCCCGCCGCGAAGAAGCCCGCCGCCAAAAAGGCTCCGGCCAAGAAGGCTGTCGACAAGGCTGAGTGATCGAACACGATCTCGATGAGAGGGGCGGATGCTGCGGCATCCGCCCCTTTCTCGTGAATGGAGCGAGCAGATGACCGAGGAGACCATGAAGACCTGGGATGAGCGCGTCGACGAGGTGTGGGCCGACGCCTCCGGGGATGAGGTCGGGGACGACACGATCGCGAGGATCGACGCCCTCGCCGCCGAGCGGGGGAGTGGCGATGCGCGCGCCGAGTTCGAACGCGCCGGTGCCCGCGACTCCGCCGGCCGCCCCGCCGAGGCCGTCGAGCTGTACCGGCGTGCGCTGGCACTGGGGCTCGACGAGGAGCACCGCCCGCAGTGCGTCATCCAGCTGGCGAGTTCGCTGCGCAACCTCGGCGAGTACGACGACGCTCTCGCCGTCATCCGCGCCGAGGAGGCGCTCTCTGCGGACGGCCCGTATCGGGACGCGGTGGCGACCGTGCACGCGCTGATCCTGGCGAGTGCGGGTCGTCCCGCGCAGGGTCTTTCGGTGGCCCTGCTCGCGCTGGTCCCGCATCTCCCGCGCTACCACCGCTCGATGACCGCGTACGCCCACGAGATCGCCGAGCTCGACGGCTGATATGCCGACGGCGAACACGGCCTGGGCGCTGCGTCGTCGCCGGTAGATTCGAATCACTGAAACACGGAATCAGGAGCTGACATGGCTGCAGAACCCCTCCTCGCTACGAGCGTCTTCGACAGACTGTTGAAGGACCGCATCATCTGGCTGGGATCGGAGGTGCGCGACGAGAACGCCAATGAGATCTGCGCGAAGATCCTCCTTCTCGCCGCGGAAGACTCCGACAAGGACATCTACCTCTACATCAACTCGCCCGGTGGGTCGATCACCGCCGGCATGGCGATCTACGACACGATGCAGTTCGTCCCGAACGACATCGTCACGGTCGGCATCGGCATGGCGGCGTCCATGGGCCAGCTGCTGCTGACCGCGGGCACCAAGGGCAAGCGATACATCACCCCGAACGCCCGCGTGCTGCTGCACCAGCCGCACGGTGGCTTCGGCGGAACGTCGAGCGACATCCAGACGCAGGCCCAGCTGATCACGTCGATGAAGAACCGCCTCGCCGAGATCACCGCGGCGCAGACCGGCAAGTCGGTCGAGCAGATCAACGCCGACGGTGACCGCGACCGCTGGTTCACCGCCGACGAGGCGCTGGAGTACGGCTTCGTCGACCACATCCGCGACTCGGCCACCGACGTCATCGGCGGCGGCGGAACCGACCAGGACATCAAGTAACGGAAAGCGAAAGGACTCTCATGTACTCACCCACCTTCCGCTCTGCCGGCGACCTGCCTTCCAGCCGCTACGTGCTTCCTCAGTTCGAGGAGCGCACGGCCTACGGCTTCAAGCGTCAGGACCCCTACAACAAGCTGTTCGAAGACCGCGTGATCTTCCTCGGCGTGCAGGTCGACGACGCATCGGCCGACGACGTGATGGCCCAGCTGCTCGTTCTGGAGAGCCAGGACTCCGAGCGTGACATCACGATGTACATCAACTCGCCCGGTGGTTCGTTCACCGCGATGACCGCGATCTACGACACGATGCAGTACGTCGCGCCGCAGATCCAGACGGTCGTGCTCGGTCAGGCGGCGTCGGCCGCCTCGGTGCTGCTCGCGGGCGGTCACCCCGGCAAGCGTCTCGCACTGCCCAACGCCCGCGTGCTCATGCACCAGCCGGCGATGGGCGAGGCCGGGCACGGTCAGGCCTCCGACATCGAGATCCAGGCCGCGGAGATCCTCCGGATGCGCACCTGGCTCGAGGAGACCATGGCTCGTCACACCGGCAAGCCCGTCGAGCAGGTCAACCGCGACATCGATCGCGACAAGATCCTCTCGGCCGCAGAGGCGCTCGACTACGGCATCGTCGACCAGGTGCTCACCTCGCGCAAGCGCGCCTGATCATTGCGATCGGACAGGGACGTCGGCCTTCGGGTCGGCGTCCCTTCGTCGTATTCGGCCCCCCGGCTCGACGGATGCGCGCGCCGACCGACGGTCTTTGCTCATGTGAGCAGGAGGGTGCGCGAACGGTGTTCCGGTCATAGACTGGAGCAGGAAGGAGGATGCCGTGGAAGACGAACTGACCATGGTCCGCGTCGCAGAGCTCTACTACGACGAGGACAAGACGCAGGACGAGATCGGCGCCCTCCTCGGCCTCTCGCGGTGGAAGGTGGGCCGCCTGCTCACCCAGGCTCGCGAGCGCGGCATCGTCCGCATCGAGATCGTGCATCCTCGCGCCCGGCGGCTCGGACTCGAGCGTCAGCTCGTCGAGCGACACGGGCTGGCTGCGGCCATCGTGGTGCCCGCGCCCGACGGCGATGACGGCACGCTCGAGAGGGTCGCCCAGGCCGCGGCCGACTTCCTCACCGCGATGCGCCCCGTTCCCCGCACGCTCGGCGTCAGCTGGGGACGCACGCTTCGTGCGGTCGCCGAAGCGCTGCCGGAAGGGTGGGCCACCGGGGTGACCGTCGTGCAGCTCAACGGAGGAGTGAGCCTGAACCGGCGCTCCGGCGGGGCTGCGGGCCTCGCCGTGACGATCGCCCAGCGCGCATCCGGACACGTCTCGCTGCTCCCGAGCCCCGCGATCCTCGAACGGGTCGAGACCAAGCAGGCCATCGAATCCGACCGCACCGTCGCGGCGGTTCTCGAGGAGGCCGCAGAGGCCCAGGCGTTCCTGTTCACCGCAGGGCCCTGCGACGCCACCTCCGCCCACGTCGAGAACGGCTACCTCACGGCATCCGACGTCGAGGAGCTCGCGCGCCGCGGCGCCGTGGGCGATGTGCTCGGGCGGTACATCGACGCCGACGGCAACGTCGTCGACCCGCAGCTCGACGCCCGCACGGTCGGTGTGGAGCTCAGCCGGCTCCGCGGCGCCGAGCGCTCGATCTTCGTCACCGCCGGTGACGCCAAGCACGACATCGCACGCACGGTCGTCTCCAGCGGCCTGTGCAGCGTCCTCGTGACCGATGAGACCACAGCACGAGCATTGTTGGAGGAACAGTGACGACCCAAGAACTCAGCCGCAGAGCGGCGGTGGACGTCCTCGGCGGTGAGCCGGACGACGCCACGCTCCGCAGATTCCTGCACGGCCTCCCCGGCGTCGACGCCGTGGGACTCGAGCAGCGCGCCGCGGGCCTCGGAACGCGGTCCATCAAGACCACCTCCAAGGCGTGGGCGCTGGACACGATCATCAAGCTGATCGACCTCACGACCCTCGAGGGCTCGGACACTCCGGGCAAGGTGCGCTCGCTGGTCGCCAAGGCGAAGAACCCGGATGCCGCGGATCCGTCGACCCCCAGGGTCGCCGCCGTGTGCGTGTACGGCGACATGGTGGGCGACGCCGTCGCAGCTCTCGGCGACCTGCATGGCGACCCCGACGACGGGCTGATCTCGGTGGCCGCCGTGGCCACGGCGTTCCCGAGCGGACGGTCGTCGCTGGCGATCAAGCTGGCGGACACCGCCGAGGCCGTGGCCGCCGGGGCGGACGAGATCGACATGGTGATCGACCGGGGTGCGTTCCTGTCGGGCCGCTACGGTCTCGTCTACGACCAGATCGCACAGGTCAAGGAGGCGTGCCGCCGGGCCGACGGCTCCTACGCCTCACTCAAGGTCATCCTCGAGACGGGCGAGCTCAACACGTACGACAACATCAAGCGTGCATCGTGGCTCGGCATCCTGGCCGGTGGGGACTTCATCAAGACGTCGACCGGCAAGGTGCAGCCCGCCGCCACTCTTCCCACCACGCTGCTCATGCTCGAGACCGTGCGCGACTGGCATCGCGGCACGGGGGAGCGCATCGGGGTCAAGCCCGCCGGCGGGATCCGTGCCTCGAAGGACGCGGTGAAGTATCTCGTCACCGTCGCCGAGACCGTGGGCGAGGAGTGGCTCCAGCCGCACCTGTTCCGCTTCGGCGCCTCCAGCCTTCTGAACGACGTACTGCTGCAGCGCCAGAAGCTCACCACCGGACACTACTCCGGCCCCGACTACGTCACGATCGACTAGGAACCCTCATATGTCATTCCTGGAATACGCTCCGGCACCGGAGTCGAAGTCAGTCCTGAACCTCAAGGACAGCTACGGGCTGTTCATCGACGGCGAGTTCGTCGACGGCTCGGGCTCGAGCTTCACCACCATCTCACCCGCCGACGAGAGCCGCATCGCGGAGATCGCCTCGGCCTCCGATGAGGACGTCGACCGCGCCGTGGCCGCCGCCCGTCGTGCATACGACAGGACCTGGTCGAAGATGAGCGGTCGCGATCGGGGCAAGTACCTGTTCCGCATCGCCCGTCTCGTGCAGGAGCGCGCTCGCGAGCTCGCGGTCGCCGAGAGCCTCGACAACGGCAAGCCGATCAAGGAGAGCCGCGACGTCGACGTGCCCCTCGTCGCATCGTGGTTCTTCTACTACGCGGGCTGGGCGGACAAGCTCGACCACGCGGGCCTCGGTGCGGACCCCCGTGCGCTCGGCGTCGCGGGGCAGATCATCCCGTGGAACTTCCCGCTGCTGATGCTGGCGTGGAAGGTCGCCCCCGCCCTCGCGGCCGGCAACACGGTCGTGCTCAAGCCTGCAGAGACGACGCCGCTCACCGCGCTCATCTTCGCGGAGATCCTGCAGCAGGCGGACCTGCCGGCGGGTGTGGTCAACATCATCACGGGCGCCGGTGCCACGGGTGCCACTCTCGTGCGCCACCCGGATGTCGACAAGGTCGCGTTCACCGGCTCGACCGGAGTGGGCCGTGACATCGCGCGGGCCGTCGCGGGAACGAACAAGAAGCTCACGCTCGAGCTCGGTGGCAAGGCCGCGAACATCGTGTTCGACGACGCGCCCATCGACCAGGCGGTCGAGGGCATCGTCAACGGCATCTTCTTCAACCAGGGGCATGTCTGCTGCGCCGGAAGCCGTCTGCTCGTGCAGGAGTCGATCCACGACGAGGTCATCGATCGGCTGAAGAACCGCCTCTCGACGCTGCGTCTCGGCGACCCGCTCGACAAGAACACCGACATCGGCGCGATCAACTCGGCGGCGCAGCTCGCCCGCATCCGCGAGCTCAGCGACATCGGCGAGGCCGAGGGCGCGGAGCGCTGGACGGCGGACTGCGCGATTCCCGACAAGGGGTTCTGGTTCGCTCCGACGATCTTCACCGGTGTCGAGGCCTCGCACCGGATCGCCCGCGACGAGGTGTTCGGCCCCGTGCTGTCGGTGCTGACCTTCCGCACCCCCGCGGAGGCGATCGCGAAGGCCAACAACACGCCGTACGGCCTGTCGGCGGGCATCTGGTCGGACAAGGGCTCGCGCATCCTCGCGGTCGCCGACCGCCTGCGTGCGGGCGTGATCTGGGCCAACACGTTCAACCGATTCGACCCGTCGAGCCCGTTCGGCGGCTACAAGGAGTCCGGATACGGCCGCGAGGGCGGACGACAGGGCCTCACCGCCTACCTGAAGGGATCCGCAGCATGAGCAAGCGACTCAGTGTTCCGAAGACGTACAAGCTCGCCATCGGCGGAGCCTTCCCGCGCAGCGAGTCGGGGCGCACCTACGAGGTGCTCTCGGCCAAGGGCGCGTTCCTCGCGAACGCCGCCCAGGGGTCCCGCAAGGATGCGCGCGACGCGGTCGTCGCCGCCCGCTCCGCGGTCAAGGGCTGGTCGGGAGCGACCGCCTACAACCGCGGACAGGTGCTCTACCGGGTCGCCGAGGTGCTCGAGGGTCGCCGCGCGCAGTTCATCGACGAGATCACCGTGCAGGAGGGGGTGTCGGCATCGGCCGCCGCCGCCCAGGTCGACGAGGCGATCGACCTCTGGGTCTGGTATGCCGGGTGGTGCGACAAGTACGCGCAGGTCGCCGGCAACGCGAACCCTGTCTCCGGACCGTACTTCAACATCTCGGTCCCCGAGCCGACCGGTGTCGTCGCGATCGTGGCGCCGCAGGACTCGGCGCTCCTCGGACTCGTGTCGGTCGTGGCACCCGCCCTCGTCGCGGGCAACACGGTCGTCGTGATCGCGAGCGAGCGGCATCCGCTCTCCGCGATCAGCCTGGCGGAGGTGCTCGCGACGAGCGACGTGCCCGGGGGAGTGGTGAACGTGCTCACGGGGTCTCCCGCCGAGATGGCGCCGTGGCTCGCCTCGCACCAGGACGTGAACGCTCTCGACCTGGCCGGGGCCGGTGATCTCGACTGGATCGACATGCAGATCGCCGCCGCCGAGACGCTGACGCGCGTCCTCACCCCCGGACCGGTGACCGCATCGCCCGAGCGGATCGGCGCGTTCACCGAGATGAAGACGGTCTGGCACACCAAGAGCATGGTCTGAGTCGACCGACAGCAGGGCCCGTCTCGCAGATCCTGCGCGACGGGCCTTCGTCGTCCCGGTGGCGATGTCGATACGGACTCGAGATCTGCGCCGACGCTCCAATGCGTCCCGGTGTCGGGTGCACCGGTTAGGCTCAGTAGACGATCTCTGGATCCCCCTAGGAGGACGCGCATGGCCCGTATCGGTGAAAGCGCTGACCTGTTCAAGTGCTCATTCTGCGGAAAGAGTCAGAAGCAGGTGCAGCAGCTCATCGCTGGCCCCGGTGTGTACATCTGCGACGAGTGCGTCGAGCTGTGCAACGAGATCATCGAGGAGCGGATGGCGGAGTCCTCCGCCGAGGGCACGGCGGACTTCGAACTCCCCAAGCCCCGCGAGATATTCTCCTTCCTCGAGGAGTACGTGGTCGGTCAGGAGCCTGCGAAGAAGGCCCTGTCGGTCGCCGTCTACAACCACTACAAGCGCATCCGTGCCCACGGCACGCTGCAGTCGGCCGAGCAGAAGGCCGAGAGCATCGAGATCGCGAAGAGCAACATCCTGCTCATCGGCCCCACCGGCTGCGGCAAGACCTACCTCGCCCAGACCCTCGCCAAGCGGCTGAACGTGCCGTTCGCGGTCGCCGATGCCACCGCACTCACCGAGGCCGGCTACGTCGGTGAAGATGTCGAGAACATCCTGCTCAAGCTGATCCAGGCGGCGGATTACGACGTCAAGCGCGCCGAGCAGGGCATCATCTACATCGACGAGGTCGACAAGATCGCCCGCAAGGCGGAGAACCCCTCGATCACCCGTGACGTCTCGGGCGAGGGCGTGCAGCAGGCGCTGCTGAAGATCATCGAGGGCACGGTCGCCTCGGTGCCGCCGCAGGGTGGGCGCAAGCATCCGCACCAGGAGTTCTTGCAGATCGACACCTCGAACGTGCTCTTCATCGTCGCCGGTGCGTTCGCCGGCCTCGAGGACATCGTGTCGGCCCGCGTGGGAAAGCACGGCATCGGTTTCGGCGCCCCCCTGCACGACAAGGGCAAGGACCTCGATCTCTTCAGCGAGGTGCTGCCGGAGGACCTGCACAAGTTCGGTCTCATCCCGGAGTTCATCGGCCGCCTGCCCGTCGTCACCAACGTCTCGCCGCTCGACCAGGATGCACTGATCGACATCCTCACCGGACCCCGCAACGCCCTCGTCAAGCAGTATCAGCGCATGTTCGAGCTCGACGGCGTCGAGTTGGAGTTCGAGAAAGAGGCACTGCGCTCCATCGCCGATCTGGCCGTCGAGCGCAAGACGGGCGCCCGCGGACTCCGAGCGATCCTCGAAGACGTGCTCGGTCCGATCATGTTCGAGATCCCGTCGGCCGAAGACGTCGCCAAGGTCATCGTGACCCGCGCCGCCGTCGACGAGGGTGCCCCTCCCACGATCGTGATGGAGCGCAAGCGCAAGAGCGCGTGAGCCGGCCTCCCGCTCCCTGGCGGGTGGTCGACAGCGAGACCGTCGTCGCCGACCGCTGGATCCGTGTGCGTGCGGACGACTGCCGCGATGCGGAGGATCGTCGGATCGCGCCCTATTACGTGCTCGAGTACGGGGACTGGATCTCGGTGCTCGCGCTGGATGTGCACGGCGACGCGATCGTCGTCGAGGAATACCGTCACGGAGCGGGGATCATCGCCGTGGGGACGATCGGGGGCGGCGTCGAAGCCGGCGAAACGCCGATCGAGGCGGCGGCCCGGGAGCTGCGCGAGGAGACGGGGTTCGCGGCGGACGAGATCGTCGGACTCGGGTCCACGTGGGCGAACTTCGGCAACCACACCAACCGCGTGCATCACTTCCTCGCGCGCGGGTGCGTCCGCGTCGCGGACCAGGCGCTCGACGACAGCGAGGCGATCGCCGTGCACATCGTGTCCGTCGACGGTCTCGGCGACCACCTCGCCCAGAGCTATCACCAGCTCACCTGGTACAAGGCGATGGAGCTGCTCGGCCGCTGAGCGCCGCGGCGGACGGGAACCCCGCGGCGGACGGGAACCCCGCCGCGGACGGACGGTCAGGCCTCCAGGCCCCGCCGCTTCAGCAGGGGCGCGATGTCCGCGGGACGGCCGCGGAAGTCGTGGTATGCCGCGAGCGGGTCCCTCGAGCCGCCGACACCGAGGAGGCGCGCACGGAACCGGTCGCCGTTGTCGCGCGTGAGCCCGCCGTTCTCGCGGAACCAGTCGACGGTGTCGGCGTCCAGCACCTCGCTCCAGATGTAGGAGTAGTACCCGGCGCTGTATCCGCCCGAGAACACGTGCGCGAAGTAGGTCGACGAGTAGCGGGTCGGCACGACCGGGTTGTCGAGACCGATGTCCGCGAGGGCGGCGGCCTCGAACTCCGCGACGTCCGCGATGTCGGCATCCGCTCCGATCCGATGCCAGGCCTGATCGAGCCAGGCCGCGGCGAGGTACTCGCTGGTGGCATGGCCCTGATCGAAGGTCTCGGTGGCACGCAGGCGCTCCACGACGGCCGGATCGAGCGGCTCGCCGGTCACGTGATGACGCGCGTAGTTGTCGAGCACCTCCGGCCACAGGATCCACATCTCGTTCACCTGGCTGGGGAACTCGACGAAGTCCCGGAAGACGTTCGTGCCGGCGAAGTGCGGGTACGTCACCACCGCGAACAGGCCGTGCAGGGCATGCCCGAACTCGTGGAACAGCGTGGTGACCTCGTCGAGTGTCAGCAGGGTCGGTTCTCCGTCGCCGGGGAGCGGGACGTTGAGGTTGTTGACCACGACCGGCGATGTGCCCCGGAGACGTGACTGGCTGACGATCGGGTTCATCCATGCGCCGCCGCGCTTCGAGTCGCGGGTGTAGAGGTCGAGCACGTACAGACCGAGCTCGCTCCCGTCGGCGTTGCGCACCTCGAACACCCGGGCTCCGGGGTGGTACGCGACCAGGTCGTGCCGCTCGCCGAAGGTGACGCCGTAGAGGCGGGTGGCGGCGAAGAAGACGCCGTCCTGCAGTACACGCTCGGCCTCGAACCACGGTCGCAGCGCACTCGTGTCGATGTCGTACCTCGCCGTGCGGACCTTCTCGGTGTAGAACGCCCAGTCGTGTGCCTCGACCGTGAAGGGGTCGGCCTCGGTCTCGTCGACGATCGTCTGCAACTCCACCTGCTCTGCGCGTGCGTTGCGGGCGGAGGGGGCGGCGAGCGCACGGAGCATGTCCTCGACGGCATCCGGTGTTCCGGCGGTCTCATCGGCGGTGACGTATGCCGCGTGCGAGGAGAACCCGAGCAGAGCGGCGCGCTCGGCGCGGAGGCGCACGATCTCACGCAGCACGGGGCGGTTGTCGTGAGCGTTGTCACGTGAGCCTCGGGCGCGTGAGGCGTCGAGTATGCGCCGCCGTGCCGTGCGATCGTGCAGCTGGGCCAGGTACGGGTGCCCGGTGAACAGCGGCAGCGCGATGAGGTATCCGTCGATGTCTCTGTCGGCGGCGGCTCGACGGGCGGCCGAGAGCTCTCCGGAGCTGAGACCGGCGAGCTCGTCGGCCGAGTCGAAGACGACAGCCAGATCGTTGGTGTCGTTCAGCAGATTGCGCTCGAAGGTGTTGTTGAGGGTCGACAGCTGCTGGTTCAGTGCCGTGAGGCGTGCCTTGTGCTCATCGTCGAGCGCCGCCCCCGCGAGCGTCATCTCCCGGTGATGGCGCTCGACGAGATACCGCTGCTCCTCATCGAGCTCGAGCCGATCGAGCTGCGCGTGCATCTGCTGCACGCGCCAGTAGAGGGCGGAGTCGAGGGTGATCGCATCCTGATGCGCGGCCATCAGCGGTGCGAGCTTCTCATCGATGTCCTGGATCTCGGGCGTCGCGTCTGCCGACGTCACCGTGTAGAACGCATGCGCCACCCGCTCGAGCAGCTCGCCGGAGCGCTCGAGCGCCTCGATGGTGTTCTCGAAGGTCGGCATCGAGCGCACCATGGTGATCCGGGAGATCTCGGCGAGATGCCGGGAGAACGCCGCCTCGAACGCGGGCAGATAGTGCTCCGCGCGGATCGCGGCGAAGTCGGGCAGTCCGTAGGGGAGTGCGGACGGCTGGAGCAGAGGGTTCGAGTCGTCGGTCATCCATCGAGCCTAGCCACGACCGAGCGACCTCGGTGCGCGGCGACGACACCGACAAAGGCGCGGAGCGACGACGCCCCCGCCGCCGGAGGCGTGCAGGGGGCGTCGACCGTGCGGTGCGCTCAGTCCTCGAAGGGGCGGGCGATGACCTCGCCGGATGCCGTCTGCACGACCTCCCAGCCCGAGTCGAGCTCGGCGAGGGCGCGGCCCTCGAGCCACGTCAGCGTCCAGTGTCCGGAGAGTCCGCGGGATTCGACCTCCGCGATCGCGGGACGCAGCGAGGCGGGGACGGATGCGGGGGCCTCGGAGCCCGCCGCCCATCGCGTACCCAGCTGCATCAGGCGCCCTCGACCGGCGCGAGCTCGATCGCGGTGACCGCGAACACGTCGCCCACGGCGAGCCCCAGCTCTGCGATGCGCCCGACGGCCGACAGATCGGCGGCGGCGGCTCGCAGCGCCTCGTACTTCTCCGCCGGAGCCGTGATCATCGCACTCGCGACCGGGGTCTTCTGCGACGCCTTCGCCTCGGTCTTCGCGCGACGGATGCTGATCAGAGCCTCGCTGGCCACGGACAGCACCGCGGGGTCTCCCTCGATGCCGAGCGGCTCGGGCCACGACGCCGTGTGCACGGAGCCCTCCTCGAACCACGACCACACCTCTTCGGTCGCGAACGAGAGGATCGGCGCGAGCAGCCGCAGCAGGGTCGAGAGCGCGAGCCGCAGCGCGAGTGCCGCGGATGCCTGTCCCACATCGTTCTGGTTGTAGGCGCGCTCCTTGACGAGTTCGAGGTAGTCGTCGCAGAAAGTCCAGAAGAACGCTTCGGTGACCTCGAGCGCCTTCGCCTGGTCGTAGTTCTCGAACGCCTTCGTGGCCTCGGTGACCACGGCATCGAGTGCGGTCAGCATCGAGGCGTCGAGAGCATGTGTGACCTGCGCCCCCTCGGGCACGGGGAACGAGAGCACGAACTTCGCGGCGTTCAGCACCTTGATCGCGAGACGACGGCCGATCTTGACCTGGGTCGGGTTCTGCGGGTCGAACGCGGCGTCCATGCCCAGGCGACTGGAGGCGGCCCAGTAGCGCACCGCATCCGATCCGTGGGTCTCGAGGATGTCCGCCGGGGTCACGACGTTGCCCTTCGACTTCGACATCTTCTTGCGGTCGGGGTCGACGATGAAGCCGGAGATCGCGGCGTTGCGCCACGGCGCGCGGCCGTCTTCCAGAGTCGAGCGCAGCATGGTCGAGAACAGCCAGGTGCGGATGATGTCCTGACCCTGCGGACGCAGGTCGAACGGGGCGGTGAGCTGCCACAGCTCCTCGTCACGCTGCCATCCGCCGGCGAGCTGCGGGGTGAGAGACGACGTCGCCCACGTGTCGAGGATGTCGGCCTCGGCCTCGAAGCCGCCCGCCGCTCCACGCTGATCCTCGGTGAAGCCCGCCGGTACGTCGATGGTCGGGTCGACGGGCAGGGACGCGTGGTCGGGCGCGAGCACGCGGTCGTAGTCGCGGTCGCCGTTCTCGTCGAGTCCGTACCAGAGCGGGATCGGCACGCCGAAGAAGCGCTGCCGGGACACGAGCCAGTCGCCGGTCAGGCCGCCGACCCAGTTCTCGTAGCGCACGCGCATGAAGTCGGGATGGAACGCGACGTCCGTGCCGTGGCTGAGGAGCTGATCGCGCAGCTGCTGGTCCCTGGCGCCGTTGCGGATGTACCACTGGCGGGTCGAGACGATCTCGAGAGGGCGGTCGCCCTTCTCGAAGAACTTCACCGCGTGGGAGAACTGCTTTCCCACGGCGGTCATGTCGCCGGTCTCCTGCAGCTTCTCGACGATCGCCTTGCGCGCCGAGAACACGGTCTTGCCGGCGAGCTCTGCCGTGTACCAGTCGGTGGCCTCGGGGTTCGCGACGATCGACGGCGCGGTGGGCAGGAAGCGTCCGTCCAGTCCGATGGTCGTCATGTTCGGCAGGTCTCCGCCGTCGACGGTGCGCAGCTCGCGCCACCAGATGATGTCGGTCACGTCGCCGAAGGTGCAGACCATGGCGGCGCCCGTGCCCTTGTCGGGCTGAGCGAGGTGGTGTCCGTGGATCTCGATCTCGGCACCGAAGAACGGTGTGCGCACCTTCGTGCCGATCAGATGCTTGTGCGGTCCCTCGGGGTGCGTCACGATCGCGACGCATGCGGGGAGCAGCTCGGGGCGGGTGGTCTCGATCGTGATCGAGCCGGATCCGTCGGAGAAGGGGAAGTCGATCGTGTGATACGCGGCCTGCTGCTCGCGGTCCTCGAGCTCCGCCTGAGCGATGGCCGAGCGGAAGTCGATGTCCCACAGGGTCGGCGCGAGCGACTGGTACGCCTCGCCGCGCTCGAGGTTGCGCAGGAACGCGAGCTGGCTCTGACGGATCGTGTCGTCGGAGATCGTGCGGTAGGTCTGGCTCCAGTCGACCGAGAGGCCCAGCAGACGGAACAGGGCCTCGAACTGCTTCTCGTCCTCGAGCGTCAGACGCTCGCACAGCTCGATGAAGTTGCGGCGGCTGATCGGCACCTGGTCGGCGGCTCGGCTCGACTTGTTGTCGCCGCCCTCGAACGGCGGCATGAAGTCGTTCTGATAGGGGAGCGTCGGATCGCAGCGCACCCCGTAGTAGTTCTGCACGCGGCGCTCGGTGGGCAGGCCGTTGTCGTCCCAGCCCATGGGGTAGAACACGTTCTTGCCGCGCATGCGCTCGAAGCGCGCCTTGACGTCGGTGTGCGTGTACGAGAACACGTGGCCGATGTGCAGGCTGCCGGATGCCGTCGGCGGAGGGGTGTCGATCGAGTAGACGCCCTCACGACCGGACTGCGCGGCGCGGAGTCGATCGAAAAGGTAGGTGCCCTGCGCCGACCACGACTCACCCCACTTCGCTTCGAGACCTTCGAGTACGGGCTTGTCGGGAATCACGGACATGGAGGTCTCCTCGAGCGATGTGTGCGGCACTGTGTGAGCGTGCCTGAGTGTGGGTTGTGCCCCACAGTCTAATCGCCTCGGTCCCGGCGAGCCCTCGCCGCAGCCGCCGGCAGGCGTCCCGACGCCCGGGGGTGCCTGCAGGATCTACAATTGCATCGAGTCCAAGAACTGATGCATCCGCGTCATCTCCCCGCATTCCCTCCCGAGGAACAGCATGCCCCACTCTCTTCTGCGCCGCGCGATCCCGCTCGGTGCCGCCATCGCCGCGAGCGCCCTCCTGCTGAGTGCCTGTGCGGCACCCGCATCCGACGCGGACGGGGGCGAGCTCGTGTGGTCGATCGAGGGCGCGAACCTCGCGGCCGGGCACATGGACCCGCAGGTGAGCCAGCTCGACGTCTCGGGGATGGTGCAGCGTGCCGTGCTGGACTCCCTGGTCTTCCAGGAGGACGACGGTTCGTTCACCGCATGGCTGGCGAAGGACTGGAAGGTCTCGGACGACAGCACCGAGTACACGTTCATCCTCCGCGACGACGTCACCTTCACCGACGGCGAACCGTTCGACGCCGAGGCGGTCAAGGCGAACTTCGATCGCATCGTCGACCCCGAGACGGAGTCGGCGCAGGCGGCCAGCATGATGGGGGCGGACTTCTACGAGGGCACCGAGGTCGTCGACGAGCACACCGTGACGGTGCGCTTCAGCCAGCCGTACGCGCCGTTCCTGCAGGCCGCGAGCACCCCGCAGCTGGGGTTCTACTCTCCGGCGGTCCTCGCGGATTCCGCGGACCAGCTCAAGGCCGGCGGTCCCGGCATCACGGTGGGAACCGGGCCCTACGAGCTCACCGAGTACACGCCGGATCAGGAGATCGTCTACACCCGCAACGACGACTACGCCTGGGGTCCGCACGGCTCGAAGGCACCGGGCGTCGAGACGCTGCGCGTGGAGATCCAGCCCGAGGCGTCGGTGCGCACCGGTGTCATCGAGAGCGGAGAGGCCGACCTCGCCAGCAACATCCCGCCGAACCTCGCGAGCGGCCTGGGAGACGGCATCACGGTGGATTCCGTCGAATACCCGGGTCTGCCGTACTCGCTGTACCTCAACGAGAAGTACGGCGTGTTCGCCGACGAGAAGGTGCGTCAGGCGTTCGCGCGCGGCATCGACGTCGACGCGGCCGTCGAGGAGATCTTCTTCGGTCAGTTCCCTCGCGCGTGGAGCGTCCTCGGGTCCACCACCCCCGGCTACGACGCGGCACTCGAGGGCGAGCACCCGTTCGACCCCGAGGCAGCGGGGGCGCTCCTCGACGAGGCCGGCTGGACGGCGCGCGACAGCGACGGCATCCGCATGAAGGACGGCCAGCGGCTGTCCGTGCGATGGATCGCGTGGACGCCCGTGCCGGACGACCGGGCGGCTCTCGCGAACGCGATCCAGTCCGACCTCAAGAAGATCGGTTTCGAGGTCGTGCGCGAAGAGCTCGATCCCGGTGCGTACAACGAGCAGTACGAGCCCAAGACCTTCGACCTCACCGACTGGGGCTTCTCGGGCGTCGATCCCGACTTCCTGCGCGCGCACCTGCACACGGACGGGTTCCAGAACGCGTCGCAGGTCACCGATCCGAGCGTGGACGCCCTGCTCGATCAGGCGGTCGCGTCGAGCGATCAGACGGTCCGCGACGACATCTACACGCAGCTGCAGGAGTGGAATGCCGAGTACACGGCGATCGTCCCTCTCTACAGTCCCTCCGCCATCACGGCCGTGGGCGAGCGCGTCGACGGCCTGACGTACGACCTGTACGGGCGCCCGCTGTTCTACGACGTCAGCGTGGGCTGACCGCCGGAACCCCGGGCCCCTGTGACGCTGCGGTATCGTTCGTGAGCGAGCGCGCGCGCAGGGGTGCTCGGAGATCGTCGAGAGGGCGCGAACGGTGAAGACGGCGCTCGTGAGGATCGCGGGGCTCGCAGGCACGGTCGTGATCGTGCTGTGGGGTGCCGCCACGCTGGTCTTCCTCGCATTCCGGGTCATCCCCGGTGACCCCGTGTCGGTGATGCTCGGGCCCCAGGCCCAGGTCAGCGACGCCGTGAAGGACGGCATCCGCGCGGAACTCGGTCTCGATCGTCCGCCGGTGGAGCAGTACCTCTCGTTCATCTCGCAGCTCGCCCGTGGCGACCTCGGCGAGTCCTACCAGCTGCGGATGCCGGTGACGGAGGTCATCGGTCGCCAGCTCGGGGCGACGCTGCAGCTCTCGGCGCTGGCCCTCGTGATCGCCGTGGTGCTGGCGCTCGCCGTGGCGCTGTTCGTGCGGGGGCACCTGGGGCGCGCCGTCGCGGCGGGGATCGAGCTGGTGATCCTGTCCTCACCGGTGTTCTGGATCGGTCTCCTGCTGCTCAGCGTCTTCGCGTTCGGGCTGGGGTGGTTTCCCGTCTCCGGGGCACGCAATCCGGCGACCATCGTGCTGCCGGCGGTCACCCTCGCGCTGCCCGTCTCCGCGCTGCTCAGCCAGGTGCTGCGCGACGGACTGATCCAGGCGGAGCGGATGCCGTTCGCCGACACCGTGCGGGCGCGCGGCGCCGGCGGTTCGTGGTTCACGCTGCGTCACGGGCTCCGACACGGCGCGGCGAACGCGATGACACTCGCGGCCTATCTGACCGGATCCGTGCTGGGCGGAGCCGTGCTGGTCGAGACGGTGTTCGCGCGTTCGGGGCTCGGCCGTGTCACGCTCGCCGCCATCAGCAATCGCGATCTCCCGGTGATCACGGGCATCATCCTGTTCAGTGCGATCGTCTTCGTCATCGTCAACCTCGTGGTCGAGCTGCTGCATCCGCTCCTCGACCCGCGGCTGCGAACCGCACGGGGGAGGCCCCGATGACGCGCGTGCAGACGGCGCTGGTGTGGGTGGCCTCGGCGGTGCTGCTGGTGATCGCCTTCGCCGCCGTCTTCCCCGGGGTGCTCGCCACGCATGATCCGCTGCAGACGGAGGTGCGGGCCGCCATGCTCGCCCCGAGCCCCGCCCATCTGCTGGGCACCGACCAGAGCGGGCGCGACGTGTACTCGCGCCTCGTGTACGGGACGGGGCGCTCGGTGGGCATCGGCCTGCTCGCGACCGGCATCGCCCTGGCGGTGGGGCTGCTCGTCGGCGCACTCGCCGGACTCGCTCCCCGCGCCGTCGATGCGGCGCTGATGCGGGTCAATGACGTGCTCATGGCGTTCCCCGAGTTCCTGGTGGCGCTCGTGGTCGTGGCGATTCTCGGACCGGGACCGGTCAACATCGCCATCGCGGTGACACTCGCGGCCGTGCCCGTGTATATCCGCCTCGCTCGCGTGCAGACGCGCACCCTCCGTCGCGCCGAGCATGTCGAGGCCGCGCGCATCCTCGGCGTCCCGCCGGCTGCGGCCTTCCTCCGGCACGTGATGCCCGGTGTGCTCGGGGCGCTGAGCGTGCTGGCCACGATCGGCATCGGCTCGAGCATCCTCGCAGCCGCCGGACTCAGCTTCCTCGGACTCGGACCGTCGGAGCCCACGCCCGAATGGGGTCTGATGCTCGCGGGCGGGCGGAACGTGCTCGGCCAGGCGTGGTGGATCGCGGTGTTCCCCGGCATCGCGATCACGCTCACCGTGATCTCGGCGACCGTGGTCGGCCGGGTGCTGCGAGCCCGCGCGGACGGACGTGCATCGTGACGGCCGCGTTGGAGCTGGAGGGGCTGCGCATCGACTTCGGCGGATCTGCGGTCGTCGACGGGGTGTCGCTGACCGTGTCGCGCGGTGAATGCGTGGCGATCGTGGGAGAGTCCGGGGCCGGCAAGACGCTCACCGCCCGCGCCCTGCTCGGGCTCGCACCGACCGGGGCGACCGTGCGGGCGGACCGGCTCGTCGTGGACGGGACGGATGCCCGAGGCCTGGGCGAACGCGGGTGGCGGTCGCTTCGAGGGCGCCGCATCGGGTTGGTCTCCCAGGACGCCCTCGTCTCGCTGGATCCGCTGCAGCGCGTGGGGTCCGAGATCGCCGAGCCGCTGCGCATCCACCGGCTCGTCTCCGGGCGGCATGCCCTGCAGTCCCGTGTGCAGGAGCTGCTGCACCGGGTCTGGATGCCCGACGGAGAGCGCCGCGCGCGGCAGTACCCTCACGAGCTCTCGGGCGGCCTTCGTCAGCGCGCCCTGATCGCCTCGGCGCTCGCCGCCGACCCCGCCGTGCTCGTCGCGGACGAGCCGACCACCGCGCTCGACGCCACCGTGCAGGCGCGCATCCTCGACCTGCTGCGGGAGATCGCCGATGCGGGCACCGCCGTGGTGTTCATCAGCCACGACATCGCCGCCGTGCGACGCATCGCCGATCGTGTGCTCGTGATGCGCGACGGGGAGGTGGTCGAATCGGGGACGACGCGCGACGTGCTCGAGGCGCCGCAGCACGACTACACCCGTCAGCTCCTCGCCGCGACCATGCATGAGCCGCGCGCCGCGGCCGAGGGCACCGCCGCTCCCGTCCTCGTCGCGGTCGAGGTCGCGAAGGACTTCGGCGAGATCTCCGCCGTGCGCGATGCGTCGTTCTCGGTGCCGGGTGGACGCACCCTCGGCGTCGTGGGCGAGTCCGGCTCGGGTAAGACGACCCTGGCGCGCATGATCGTGGGAATCGAGGCCCCCGACGGGGGATCCCTGCGATGGATCGGCGACCGTCGGGTGCAGCTCGTGCATCAGAATCCCCTCGGTGCCTTCGACCCGCGGTGGACGATCGCACGCTCGCTCCGCGAGGCGCTCGCCGCCGGCGGGGTACCGCGCGCTCAGCGGGGAGCACGGGTGACAGAGCTGCTCGCCGAAGTCGGTCTCGATCCGTCTCTCGCCGCCCGCCGACCGATCGCGCTCTCGGGCGGACAGCGCCAGCGTGCGGCGATCGCCCGCGCGCTCGCCGCGGATCCCGATGTGCTGGTGCTCGACGAGCCGGTCTCCGCCCTCGACCCCTCGGTGCGGGAGCGGGTGCTGCAGTTGCTGCGTCGACTGCAGCGAGAGCGTCGGCTCACGATGGTCTTCGTCTCGCACGACCTCGACGTCGTCGGTGCCATGGCCGACGAGGTGCTGGTGATGCAGGAGGGAGTCATCGTCGAACAGGGGCTGATCGCCGACGTGTTCGCCGCGCCGCAGCATCCGTTCACGCGCGAGCTGCTGGAGGCGAGCGGCTCGGTCAGTCCTTGACCTGGATGCCGATGCCCGCTGCCAGCAGAGGGGCGAGCTGCTGGACCTGGAAGCCGCTCAACGTGGTGCCGCGGAGACTGTTCGCATCGAGGAAGGCGCCCGCATCGAGCCCGCGCAGATCCGTATGGGTCGCCCGCATGCCCCGAGGGTCGACCTCATCGGAACGGGTGTCGGTGAAGCGCACGCGGGTCAGTTCGGCCTGGGGCATGTCGACGGTGCGGATGTCGCATCGTTCGATCTCGACGTCGGTGGCCTTGGCGCCGCCGAGGTTCAGGTAGTCGATCCGCACATCGCCGAGCAGCAGCTCGTCGATGCGGGCGCTGCTCAGATCGAGGGTGCCGATCCGCCCGCCGCCGATGCGCACCCGACGGATGCTCGCGTCGCGCATCCGCAGCGAGGCGATGCGCACGCCGCCGAGGTCGACGTCGATCAGCGTGGCGCCGGTCAGGTCGACGGCATCGGCATCTGCGGCGATCGTGCACTGCTCGAGCGAGGAGTGGGCGAGATCGACGGTGCCCGTGAGCTCGAGGCTCGCGGCGAGCAGGTCGGCGCCGCGTCGTGCGGATGCCGCATCGAGGTGCGGCGGGAGATCGGGCGGTGAGACGCGGGGAGGAGCGGGTGATTCGGGGGAGCGGGCCATGCCTCGAGGGTAGAGGGTGGGTGCGACAGCCGGGTCGCCTGCACGCGGGCGCCACCCCGGTCGCGGCCGCGCGTACAATGGAGGTACGAGCATGGATCCGGCCATCACCGGGGAGCTCTCGGAAGAACGGTCATCCCGCAGGGGAGGGCTCAGTAGAACCGAGCGGGGCAGGCCCGTCACAGCCGCAGTGAGAGTGGCCCCGCCGTGAGGCGCGGCACGCGAGGTGGTACCGCGGTTCCCCGGCACGAAAATCCGGACGGATCGTCCTCGCAGCAGCATCCGCCACGACTCCTGCGAGACGACATGACCTACCCGCGTTCCTCCTTCGGACCCGCCGCCGACCAGGCTGCCACTGTCGCACCGAGCCCCCGGTTCCCCCAGATCGAGCGGGATGTGCTCGACTTCTGGGAGACCGACCAGACGTTCCGCGCCTCGATCGAGCAGCGCGACGGGGCCGACGAGTGGGTCTTCTACGACGGCCCTCCCTTCGCCAACGGCCTGCCGCACTACGGCCACCTGCTCACCGGCTACGCGAAGGACGTGTTCCCGCGCTTCCAGACGATGATCGGCAAGAAGGTCGATCGTGTCTTCGGATGGGATACGCACGGACTGCCCGCCGAGCTCGAGGCCATGAAGCAGCTCGGGATCACCGAGAAGAGCGAGATCGAGCAGATGGGGATCGACGTCTTCAACGCGAAGGCCAGGGACTCGGTGCTCAAGTACACCCACGAGTGGCAGGACTACGTCACCCGTCAGGCGCGCTGGGTCGACTTCGAGCGCGGATACAAGACGCTCGATCTCGGGTACATGGAGAGTGTGCTCTGGGCGTTCAAGACCCTCTTCGACAAGGGCCTCGCCTACGAGGGATACCGCGTGCTGCCCTACTGCTGGCGCGACGAGACCCCGCTCTCGGCGCACGAGCTCCGTATGGATGACGACGTCTACCAGAACCGTCAGGACCCGTCGGTCACCGTCACGTTCCCCCTCACCGGCGCCAAGGCCGAGGCCCTCGGGCTCACCGCGGTGCGCGCGCTCGCCTGGACGACCACGCCCTGGACCCTGCCCACCAACCTCGCACTCGCGGTCGGCCCCGACATCGAGTACATCGTCCTGCCGGCAGGCCCCCTCGGTGCAGCCGACGTGCACGCACCGGAGGGGAGCACGGATGCCGTCGTCGAGGCCTCCGCACACCGTTACCTGCTCGCGAAGGAGCTCCTCGGCGGCTATGTGAAGGATCTCGGCTACGAGAGCCTCGACGAGGCGCTCACCGCCGTCCACACGACCGTTCGCGGCTCCGAGCTGCAGGACGTCACCTACGACCGTCTGTTCGACTACTTCGCGGATGCCGAGGTCCACGGCACCGAGAACGCCTGGCGCATCCTCGTCGACGACTACGTCACGGTCAGCGACGGCACCGGCATCGTCCACCAGGCTCCGGCCTACGGCGAGGACGACCAGCGGGTCGCCGGTGCCGCGGGCATCCCGACCATCCTGTCGCTCGACGACGGCGGGCGTTTCCTCCCCACGGTGACCGACGTCGCCGGCGAGCTCTGGATGGATGCCAACACGCCTCTGATCCGCCTGCTGCGCTCCCAGGGACGCCTGCTGCGCGAGCAGAGCTACGTCCACTCGTACCCGCACTGCTGGCGCTGCCGGAACCCCCTGATCTACAAGGCCGTCTCGAGCTGGTTCATCCGCGTCACCGACATCAAGGACGACCTGCTCGCGAACAACGAGCAGATCACCTGGGTGCCCGAGAACGTCAAGCACGGCCAGTTCGGCAAGTGGCTCGAGGGTGCGCGCGACTGGTCGATCAGCCGCAACCGCTACTGGGGCTCGCCGATCCCGGTCTGGAAGAGCGACGACCCCGAGTACCCGCGCGTCGACACCTACGGGTCTCTCGAGGAGATGGAGCGTGACTTCGGCACGCTGCCGCGCAATCCCGAGGGCGAGATCGACCTGCACCGTCCGTACATCGACGACCTCACGCGTCCGAACCCCGATGACCCGACCGGCACGAGCACGATGCGCCGCATCGAGGACGTCTTCGACGTGTGGTTCGACTCGGGTTCGATGCCGTACGCCCAGGTGCACTACCCGTTCGAGAACCAGGAGTGGTTCGACACCCATGCGCCGGCCGACTTCATCGTCGAGTACATCGGGCAGACGCGCGGCTGGTTCTACGTCATGCACGTGCTGTCGACCGCGCTGTTCGACCGCCCGGCGTTCACCGGCGTCAGCTGCCACGGCATCGTGCTGGGCAACGACGGCTACAAGATGTCGAAGTCGCTGCGCAACTACCCGGACGTGTCCGAGGTGCTCGATCGCGACGGATCGGATGCGATGCGCTGGTTCCTGATGTCCAGCTCGGTGCTGCGCGGGGGCAATCTCGCGGTGACGGAGGAGGGCATCCGCTCGGGCGTGCGCGAGTTCCTGCTGCCGCTGTGGAACTCCTGGTACTTCTTCGCGACGTACGCGAACGCGGCGAAGCCCGGCGGCTACGAGGCGACCTGGCGCACCGACTCCACCGACGTGCTCGACCGCTACATCCTCGCGCGTCTCGGCGATCTGGTGCGCGAGGTGCGCGCCGACCTCGAGGGACTCGATTCCACCACGGCCTCCGCGCGGCTGCGCGACTTCGCCGAGGTGCTCACCAACTGGTACATCCGTCGCTCGCGCGACCGGTTCTGGGATCCCTCGTCGAGCTCAGGAACGGCGATCGACTGCTTCGACACGCTGTATACGGTGCTCGAGACCCTCACCCGCGTCGCGGCGCCGCTCGTGCCGCTCATCAGCGAGCGTGTGTGGCAGGGGCTCACGGGCGGGCGCAGCGTGCACCTGCAGGACTGGCCGGACGACACCGCCTTCCCCGCCGCCGACGAGATCCGCGATGCGATGGATGCCGTCCGCGAGCTCTCCAGCGTCGGCAACGCGTTGCGCAAGAAGGAGAAGCTCCGGGTGCGTCTGCCGCTCGCGCGTCTGACCGTCGTGTCGCCGCTCGCCGCCAGCCTGAGCCGGTTCGAGGACATCCTCCGCGAGGAGCTCAACGTCAAGTCGGTCGAGCTCGTGGCGCAGTCGGAGACGACCGCTGCGGACTACGGCATCAGCCATCGACTCAGCGTCAACGCCCGGGCCGCGGGCCCGCGCCTCGGCAAGAACGTGCAGACCGTGATCAAGGCCGCGAAGGCGGGTGACTGGTCGGAGACCGACGGAGTCGTCACCGCCGGCGGCATCGCGCTCGAGCCGTCGGAGTACGAGCTCGTGCTCGAGACCGCAGGGCGTCCGGACGGGGAGGCTCTGGCTCTCGTGCCGACCGGGGGCTTCGTCCTGCTCGACACGCAGACGACACCCGAGCTCGAGGCCGAGGGCCTCGCGCGCGACGTCATCCGCGCTGTGCAGGAGACCCGCAAGAATGCGGGCTTCGATGTGAGCGACCGCATCGCCCTGCGACTGTGGTTCACCTCCGGCGACGATCTCTTCGCGGTGCGCAGCGCCTTCGAGACGGCCGATATCGCGGGCGAGACGCTGTCGACCGCCTTCATGCTCGGCGCCAAGGACGAGGTGCTTCTCGAGCAGGGTGAGGTGCCGACCGTCCCCGAGCACTCGGCGACCGTTGCTCAGGGCACGTATGCGAACCGCGGCGACTTCACGGTCTCGGTCAGCAGGATCGGAGTCAGCGCATGAGCGCACGCGACAGGGCCGATGCCGTCTACGAGACGCTGCTGAGCAGGGCGGGGGAGCGCTGGGTGCAGCCCCGCAAGGAGCGCACGGCGCGGATTCTCGCGTACCTGGACGATCCGCAGCGCACCTACCGTGTCGTCCACATCACCGGCACGAACGGCAAGACGTCGACCGCCCGGATGATCGAGAGCCTGCTGCGTGCGCACGGTCTGCGGACCGGGCTGTTCACCAGCCCGCACCTCGAGCGGTTCACCGAGCGGATCATGATCGACGGCGAGCCGATCGAGGATGCCGCGGTCGGCGATGCGTGGGAGGAGATCGAGCCGTTCGTCGACATCGTCGACGCCGAGCTCGTCGCGGCAGGTGAGGAGCCTCTCACGTTCTTCGAGCTGCTCACGGTGCTGGCGTTCGTCGCGGTGGCGGACGCCCCGGTCGACGTGCTCGTGCTCGAGGTGGGCATGGGCGGCGAGTGGGACTCGACGAACACCGCGGACGGAGACGTCGCGGTGTTCGCGCCGATCGACATCGATCACGCGGATCGCCTGGGCGCCACGATCGCGGCGATCGCGACGGTCAAAGCGGGGATCATCAAGGAGGGCGCGGCTGTCGTCTCCGCCGAGCAGCCCGCGGAGGCCGCGGAGGTGCTCCGTCGCGTCGCCGCCGAGAGGAACGCCACGATCGCGTTCGAGGGCGACGAATTCGGCCTCACCGATCAGAAGCTCGCCGTCGGCGGACAGCTGATCTCGGTCCGCGGGCTCGCGGGGGAGTACACCGAGGAGTACCTGCCGCAGTACGGCGCGCACCAGGGGCACAACGCCGCCCTCGCCGTCGCCGCCGTCGAGTCGCTGATCGGGGGCGGGACGCAGCGGATCGCCGCCGACATCGTCTCGGAGGGATTGCAGGGGGCGACGTCGCCCGGCCGGCTGCAGCTGCTCGGCATCGCCCCGACCGTCATCGTCGACGCCGCCCACAACCCGCACGGCGCGGCCGCGCTGGCGCAGGCGATGGACGACAGCTTCGACTTCGACGAATGGGGCGTCGTGCTCGGCGTTCTCGCCGACAAGGATGCGGCGGGGATCGTCGCGACGCTCGCGCCGACCGCCGCGCACGTGTTCGCCACCGCGCCGGAGTCGGAGCGCGCGAGCGACGCCGATGTGATCGCGGACCTGGTCGAGGCGACCGGACAGCGAGCGACCGTGCACCCGACGCTGGCGGAGGCCGCCGACGCGGCCCGCGAATGGGCCTCCTCGTCCGAGCGTCGGGCCGTGGTCATCGCGGGGTCCGTGGTGCTCGCCGGCGAGGCGATCGCCCTCGCCGAGGAGGAGGACTGGAAGTCGGGGTGGCGCGCGTGAGTGCGGATCCGACGCCCGCCCGTCCGCCGCGTGCGCCCCGTCCGCCTCGGACGCTCGTGCAGAAGCTCGCTCCCATCGTGCTGGGATTCGAGTCGGTCGTGGTCTTCCTCGCGGGTCTCACGGTCTTCGGCCTGAAGACGCTTCCCGACGGCATCCCGCAGTGGTGGGGCATCGTGGGCGGTGCGATCGTGGGGCTCGCGTGCATCGCGGTCGCAGGGATGATCACGAAGCCCTGGGCGATCTCGGCCGGATGGGTCCTGCAGGCGGTCATAGCCGTGTCTGCGATCCTGGTGCCCGCGATCCTGCTCGTCGTCGTGATTTTCGGCGGCATGTGGGGATATGCGACGATCATGGGGGCTCGATTGGACGCACGCCGTCCGTCGGGGCCCGCGACCGAGACTCAGACAGAGAGTGAATGACATGGCCACCGAAGAAACCCTCGTCCTCGTCAAGCCCGACGGTGTCGCGCGCGGCCTCACCGGAGCGATCCTGGCGCGCATCGAGTCGAAGGGCTACGCCCTCGTCGACATCCGCCTGGTGGAGCCCGACCGCGACCTGCTCGCCGAGCACTACGCGGAGCACGAGGGCAAGCCCTTCTACGAGCCGCTCCTCGAGTTCATGCTCTCCGGCCCGTCCGTCGCGATCCGTCTCGCCGGCAACCGCGTGATCGAGGGGTTCCGTTCGCTCGCGGGAACCACCGACCCGACGACCGCCGCTCCCGGCACGATCCGCGGCGACTTCGGCCGGGACTGGGGCCTCAAGGTCCAGCAGAACCTCGTGCACGGCTCGGACAGCCCCGAGTCCGCCGCACGCGAACTGGGTATCTGGTTCGACTGACTCGCACACCGACGACGAAGCCCGCTGCACGATCTCGTGCGGCGGGCTTCGTCGTTCGCGTGAGCGGCGGATCAGAAGACGAGTCGCGCCATCTCGCCGAGGAAGTCGAGACCCTGCAACTGTGCGAGCAGGATGATGACGGCGTAGGAGAGGATCGTCGCCAGGGGAACCCAGACCATGAGCTTGTCGGCGCGCTCGCGCGCTTTCTCGCTGCGGGTGAAGGATCCGTTGCGTGTCAGGTGGAGCATCGTCGCGAAGAACGTCGGAATCGTGACGGCCCAGGTGATCATGCACCACGGGCACAGCACGAAGAGGTCGTAGAGGCTCTGACCGATGAGCCAGCAGACGAGGCCGAAGGCGAAGGTGACACCCGCGCCGAAGGTCAGCCAGAACCAGCGCGGGAAGCGCGCTCCGGCGAGGATCGCCACACCGACGATCAGGGGGGCGATCCACCCCGAGAGACCCATGATCGGGTTGGGGAAGCCGAAGATCTCCCCCTGCCAGGAGTTGAGGTTCTTGCTGCACTGGATGAACGGGCTGATGTCGCACGACAGCGCATCGGTCGGATTCTGCAGGAGGGCGAACTTCTCGACCGTGAGCTGGAAGGCGGCGAACCAGCCGATCACACTCGCGATGATCAGCCAGACGGCATAGAAGACGGGGCGGGTGCGCTGCTCGCTCATGTGTGGAGTATCTCAGTGATCGCTATGGATCGGGCGAAAGCGCACCGGAGAAAACGACGCGAGCCCACCTCGATGCCGCGATAGCGCGTACTTGGTGCGATAATGACCTGTGATGCACCGCTCGACCCGGTCGTGGTGGACATCGACGCAGACTTCGGGGCCGTATGCCCCTCGTGACCAGAGCCATGAGCCGGTCGCACACCGAATGAGTTCGCGGAACCTGCGGGTACCGCATGAGATCTAGCGGAGCACGAAGCGTCCGCACGAGGAGCAAGCCAGAGATGGCCGATGACAACAATGACTACGACGCCCCCACCCTCGACTTCGCTGCGGATGCCGACGCACCCGCAGAGGTAGTCGCCGACGCGACGGAGGTCGACGGCATCGCCGACGCCCCCGACAGCGCCGAGCAGACGCACGACGGATCCGCTGAGGCGGACGCGCCCGCCGACGAGGTCGAGCCCGTCACGGACGAGAAGCCGGCCGATGAGAAGCCGGCCGATGAGAAGCCGGCCGACGACGAGCCCGTCGAGGACACGCCTGCGGACGAGAAGCCTGCGGACGAGAAGCCTGCGGACGAGAAGCCGGCCGACGACGAGCCCGTCGAGGACACGCCTGCCGACGAGAAGCCTGCCGACGAGAAGCCTGCCAACGAGAAGCCGGCCGACGAGAAGCCTGCGGACGACAAGCCCGTCACCGCGGTGTCCCTCGGGCTGCTCCCCGAAGTCTTCGTGTCGCAGGTCTCGACGCAGCTGCACTTCTACGCGCCCGCGGTCCTGCCGCTGCCGGCGCGTCCCGAGCGCGAGCGCGTCTTCGACCGCATCGCCGACCGCGAGCAGGACGAGCCGGGAGCCCGCCGCGGCCGCCGTCGCCGTGGCGGTTCCGACGAGAACGAGCCCCGCGAACCCCGCGAGCAGCGCGATGAGCCGCGCCAGCCGCGTCAGCGCGTCGTCGAGTACATCACCGAGCCCAAGGCGATCAAGGGCTCCACGCGCCTCGAGGCGAAGAAGCAGCGTCGCCGCGACGGTCGCGACGCGGGACGTCGTCGCCCGGTCGTCACCGAAGCCGAGTTCCTCGCCCGCCGCGAGTCGGTCGACCGCAAGATGGTCGTGCGCTCCAAGAACGGTCGTACGCAGATCGGCGTGCTCGAGGACGGCGTGCTCGTGGAGCACTACGTCGCCCGCAACCAGGATGCGTCGCTCATCGGCA